>DATLFZ010000071.1:0-14106 GCA_035540795.1 Beijerinckiaceae bacterium
GTCCCTTCGTGGAGGCGGCGAAGGCGCGCTTCGGCGAGGCGGTCCAGCGCGAGATGCTGGAGCCGCAGCTCGAGGTGGTCACGCCGCCCGCTTCGGACTTCGCCGAGACCCGCGGCCGCCTGGCGCGCCTGCGCCGCGGCCTCGGCGAGCTCGCCCGCGAGCACGGCCTCATGGTGATGGCCGCCGGGACGCACCCGCTCGCCGTCTGGACGCGCCAGCGGGCGACCCGCGGGGCGCGCTACGGGCGCCTCATGCACGACCTGCAGATGCTCGGCAGCCGCAACATGGTGTGCGGGCTGCACGTGCACGTGGAGGTGCCCGATCTCGCCGCCCGGGTCGACCTGATGAACCGGATGATGCCGTACCTGCCGCTGTTCCTGGCGCTCTCGACCTCCTCCCCGTTCTGGCAGGCGCAGCGCACCGGGCTCCTCGGCTACCGGCTCGCGGCCTATCGGGAGCTGCCCCGCACCGGCCTGCCGGAACTGTTCGCCGACGCCGCCGATTACGAGCGCTACGTCGCCACCCTGGTCGAGGCGCGGGCGATCGAGAATTCGAGCTTCGTGTGGTGGATGATCCGCCCGTCCCTGAAGCACCCGACGCTCGAGCTGCGCGCCGCCGACAGCTGCACCCGCCTCGACGATGCCCTCGCCATCGCCGCGCTCTACCGCTGCCTCGTGCGCCACCTCGTGCGGACGCCGGAGCTCAACCGGGGCCTCACCGGCGCCTCCCGCGGCATCGTCGCGGAGAATTGCTGGCGCGCGCAGCGCTACGGCATCCACGGCAGCTTCGTCGACGAGGCCGGCCGGACCGCGAAGCCGGTCGCGGAAATCCTCGAGGAGGTGCTCGCCCGCGTGACGTCGGACGCGACCGCCCTCGGCTGCCGGGCGGAGCTCGACCTCGCCCGGGACGTCCTCGCCCGCGGCACCAGCGCCGACCGCCAGCTCGCCCTCTACATGGAGGCGCTCGGGCGGGGCCTGTCGAACCGGGAGGCGCTGGCGGAGGTGGTCGACTGGCTCGCGGCGCAGACCTGCAGCGACGCCGCCGTCTGACCGCGGCCCAGGCCTGCGGCTGCGCTGGATTGCCCGCCTGCCGCCACCGGCCTATCTACGGCCAACCGCCGGCGGCGCCGGTCCAGCGAAGAGGCTTTCATGGCTCGCGATGTCTCCGATGCCACGCCCATCGGCGCGCGCGACGAACTCGTCGCCCATCTCGCCGCGGGCGAGAAGCCGAAAGCGGACTGGCGGGTCGGCACCGAGCACGAGAAGATCCCGTTCTACGCCGAGGACCATTCCCCCGTCCCCTACGAGGGCGGCCGGGGCATCCGCGCGCTCCTGGAAGGGGTCGCGGGGGAGACCGGATGGGACCCGATCATGGAGGACGACCATCCGATCGGGCTCGTCGCTCCCCACGACGGCGGCGCGATCTCCCTCGAGCCGGGCGGACAGTTCGAGCTCTCCGGCGCGCCGCTCTCGACCGTGCACGAGACCGCGGCCGAACTCGCGGACCATCTCGCCGCGACCCGGCGCGTCGCCGAGCCGCTGGGCATGAAATTTCTGACGCTCGGGATGAGCCCGCTCTGGACCCGGGCGCAGACGCCGGTGATGCCGAAGCGCCGCTACCGGATCATGACCGCGTACATGCCGAAGGTCGGCTCGCTCGGGCTCGACATGATGTACCGGACCACCACCGTGCAGGTGAACCTCGACTACGCGTCCGAGGCCGACATGGTGAAGAAGCTGCGGGTCTCCCTCGCCCTGCAGCCGATCGCGACGGCGCTGTTCGCCAACTCGCCCTTCACGGAGGGCAAGCCGAACGGGTACCTGACCCTGCGCTCCCACATCTGGACCGACACCGACAACGACCGCGCCGGCATGCTGCCGCAGGCCTTCGACGAGGGCTTCGGCTACGAGGCCTATGTCGACTACGCCCTCGACGTGCCGATGTACTTCGTGAAGCGCGGCGACACCTACCACGACGTGACCGGGGCGTCCTTCCGCGACCTCCTCGCCGGCCGCCTCGAGGCCCTGCCCGGGGAGGTGGCGACCCGGTCCGACTGGGCGAACCACCTCTCGACCCTCTTCCCGGAGGTCCGGATCAAGCGCTACCTCGAGATGCGCGGCGCCGATCTCGGTCCGCCCGACCGCATCGCCGCGAAGGCGGCCTTCTGGGTCGGCCTGCTCTACGACGAGGGCGCCCTCGACGGCGCCTGGCAGCTGGTCAAGGGCTGGTCGAACGCCGACCGGGAGCGCCTGCGCCGGGACGTGCCCCGGCTCGCCCTGAAGGCCGAGGTGGCCGGACGCAGCGTGCGAGACGTCGCCCGGGACGCCCTCGCCCTCGCCCGGCGCGGCCTCGCGGCACGGGCCGCGCGGGACGCGGCGGGGCGGGACGAGACGCATTTCCTCGATCCCCTCGACGCCATCGCCGAATCGGGCGTGACCCCGGCCGAGCGCCTGCTCGAGCGCTTCCACGGGCCCTGGCGCGGCTCGGTCGAGCCCGCCTTCCGGGAATGCGTCTTCTGAGCCGGGCCCGCGCGCGGAAGCCGGGTTGCGGCGACGTCGCGCTCGGCTAGAGTGCCGCATGTCCCCCGACGCAGGAGCTCCGTCCGTGGCGGAGAAGCCGCCCGCCGCGCCGGTCCGCGTGCCCTCCGGACCCCTGGCCGGGCGGGGCCGACGGCTGCCGCTCTCGGTCTGGCTCGCCGTGCTGACGGCGCTCCTCGTCGGCGCCACCTTCGTCCTCGTCGCCGCCGTGGCGCTGCACGACCGGCGGGACACCTTCGCCCGGGCCCAGGAGCTGACCGGGACGGTGGCGGCGGTGCTCGCCGAGCACACCGACCGGCTGATCGAGACCACCGACGTGGTGCGGGCGCAGATCGCCGACATGGTCCGGGTCGCCGGCGGCACCATCCCGACGGACGAGGCGAGCCACCGCCGTCTCGCCGCCCTCGTCGAGAAGGTTCCCCACCTCGCCTCGATCTGGCTCGGCGACGCCACCGGCCGGGCGGTGCTGACCTCCCGCCAGTTCCCGGCGCCGCCGCTCTCGGGCGCCGACCGGGACTACTTTCGGGTGCCGCGCGACCGTCCGGACGCCATCTTCATCGGCCTCCTGCCCGACAACCGCTTCTCGGACGAGGTCCTGATCAACACCAGCCGCCGCCTCGAAGGGGCGGACGGCTCGTTCCTCGGCTTCTCCCAGATCTCGGTCTCGCCGGAGCACCTGCGGGCGCTGTTGCGCCGGGTCTCGGTCGGGCGGGAAGCCGTCCTCCTCGTCCTCGATCCGCAGGGCAGACCGCTCGTGCGCGAGCCGCGGGTCCCGGCGACCGCGCTCGCGCAGGCGATCCCGGCCGGCGGGCTGCCGATCCCGGCCGGGCAGGCGAGCGGTCATTTCCAGGCGGTCTCCCCGTTCGACAAGGTGGAGCGCCTCTACAGCTTCCAGCGCTCGCCCGAATACGGCCTCGTGGTCGTGGCCGGCACCAGCGTCGCCGACATCGAGCGCCATTGGCGCGACCACGTGTGGGTCTACGGCCTGTCCGGCCTCGCCCTCGTGGTCGGCTTTCTCGCGGTGGGCGCGGTGCTGACCGACTGGGCGCGGCGGCAGGAGACCTCCGCGGCGCTCCTCAACCGCGAGGTCGAGGCCCGCACCCGCGACCTCACCGAGGCGCTGGGCGAGAAGGAGGCGCTCCTCGCCGAGCTCAACCACCGGGTCAAGAACGCCTTCGCCACCGTCCAGGCGCTGATGCTGCAGACGATCCGCACCGCGCCCGACCTCGCCGCCTTCAAGGCGAGCTTCTCCGATCGGCTCGGCGCCCTCGCCCGCACGCACGTCCTGCTCACCGCCGCGGACGGGCTGAAGGGCACGACGCTGCGCACGCTCCTCGAACACGAGCTCGCGCCCTATGCCGAAGGCGAGCGGGTCCGGCTCGCGGGCGACGAGGTCGGCCTCGACCCGAACCGCACCCTGGCGCTCGGGCTGGTGCTGCACGAACTCGCGACCAACGCGGCGAAATACGGCGCGCTTGCCGCGCCGGCGGGCCGGATCGCCGTCGACTGGCGGGTTTCGGGCGGCGCCGTCGAGGTGCAATGGCTGGAGAGCGGCGGCCCGCCGGTGGCGGCGTCGGTGCAGGAAGGTTTCGGCTCGAAGCTCCTGCAGCGCAGCCTCTCCCCCTACGGCGGGACGGTGGAGCGGCGCTTCGCGCCGGAGGGCGTGTCGGTGCGCATTCGCCTGCCCCTGTGATCACCGGGCGCGACGCCACACCCACCAGAGGGGCGTCTCGCGCACGATGCGGAAATTCGCCTCGAGATAGGGGGCGTAGATCCGGCGCAGCCCGTTCGCCGTCCATTCCTCGACGGGCGCCTTCGGCTCCATGATCACGTCGACGTCCGCCAGGAGGCGCTCCGGCGGGACGAACAGGCCCCAGTCGACGGTGCGGCCCCAGTGCTGCCAGGCGCTGTCGCCCCGGGGCGGGCGAAGCCCCAGCCCGGCCGAGAACGGGCTCACGAAATCGAGCACGAAGACCCGCTCCGCCGGCGGCTCGAGGCCGGCCAGCGCCTCCGCCCCCGCATCGAGGGTGCGCGCGTAGAACGCCATCGACGGGAAGGCCGGGCCGGACCACAGCGGCACGAGGTGGATCGCCCGGAACCGCTCCATGCGGAACGGCTCCCCGGCCCGCGCTGCGGCGAGACCCGCATGGAGCCCGAGGCCGAGGACCCATTGCGCCGCGAGGGGCAGGACCATCGCGAGGACCACGAGGTCGGGCCCGCGCACGGGCCGCGGGTCCGGGGCGGACCGGGCGATCAGCTCGGCCGCCACGGCCGCCGCGACCGGGAGGGTCATGATGCCGACGAGCTGGAAGTTCTGCCGGATGAGGAGGAACCCGGCGACGGCGCAGAAGCCGAAGAACAGGAGGTCGCGCAGCGACCGGCTCCGCCACAGGGCGAGGGCGCCGGCGAGGGCGAACAGGACGAGGCCGGGGAGGTCGCGCAGGGCGATGTCGACGAACTCGCGGGCCGTCGGCGTCGTCCCGCTGACCCGGCTCGCGAGGGCGAGGTCGGCGACGTGCGCCGCGGTGCCG
Organism: Beijerinckiaceae bacterium; assembly: GCA_035540795.1. GTDB lineage: Bacteria > Pseudomonadota > Alphaproteobacteria > Rhizobiales > Beijerinckiaceae > JAJKJG01. The sequence continues at coordinate 5,069 of DATLFZ010000071.1, forward strand.
CCCCAGGCGAGCTCGACGAGGAGCCCGGCGGCGGCGACGAGGACGAGCGCCGTCGCCGCCACGTCACGGTGCGCGCGGTCGAGCAGGAGAAAGACCAGAAAGCCGACGGCGACCGCGCCGTAGCTCACCTTCGTGTAGAGCATCGCGAGCGTCAGGAAGGTGGCGCAGGCGACGTCGCGGGTCCCCTGGCGGGGCGCCGGCGCGGCCGGCGTCAGGTACATCAGGAGCAGTGCGCCGAGGGCCGCCCAGCCGACCCGGTTGTAGAACATGGCGAAGGAGAGCGCCGTGACGCTCTCGCCGAGGTTCATGGGCACGGCGACCATCAGGATCAGGAAGGCCCCCGCCGCGAGGGCGAGGGGCGGGCGCAGCCGCGTGGTCGCGACGTGCACGATCGCGGGGGCGAGGAGCAGGATCCACGCGGCCATCGCGATCGGCATCGCCGCCCCGGGGCTCCCGGTCAGGGCGAGGGCGGCGGCCGGGAGGAGGTAGACGAGCGGGCCGAGGGCGGTGTGGAAATCCCGGTTCGGCACCTGGCCCCACAGGATCCGGTGGGCGCCGTCGAGGAAGATGAGGAGGTCGTTGACGTAGATCGTCGTGACGGTGCGGCCGGGCAGGGCGAGGAGCGCGGCGCAGACGAGGGCGAGCCCGAACAGGATCGGCGCGACGGGAAGCGCGCGCCGCCGGGCGAGGGCCGCGGGGGCCGGCGCGAGGTCGACCCTACCGTGCACCGGCCACTCCCTGCGGGCGGGCCCCGCGCCGCACGTGGACCCGCCAGAAGGCCGTCTCCCGGACCATGTCGAAATGGCGCTCGACGAAGTCGCCGTAGACGAGCCACACGGCTTCGGCGTTGATGCCGCGCTTCGGCTCCATCACGACGAGGGCGTCGCCGAGGAGGCGCTCGGGGGCGACGTGGTTGTCGCCGTCGAAGTTGCGGCCCCAGTGCAGCCACGAGCTGTCCCCTCGGGGCGGCCGCAGGCCGAGCCCGGCCGAGAAGGGGCTCGCGAAATCCGCCACCGTGACCCGCTCCGGCGGCACGTCCAAGGCCGCGAGCGCCCGCGCGCCGTCCTGCATGGTCTCGAGATACAGGCGCGAATAGCCGACCTCCGCCTCCGACCAGACCCGGCCGATCCTGATGCCCGAAAACCGGGGCAGGCCGAAGCGTTCCGCCGGCTGCGCCACCGCCAGCACCGTGTGCAGCCCCAGCGCCAGGCCGGTGTGGACGATGGTCGGCAGGAGGAGCGCCAGGAACACGAGGGGCACGCCGGCGGCGAGGGCCGCCGGAACGGCCGGCCCGGGCCCGATCAGCCGCTGCGCCGCGACCGCGGCGCCCGCGTGGAGGGTGACGATGCCCCAGGGCTGGGAGTTCTGGACCTGGAGGGCGAGCCCGGCCCCGGCGCAGAAGGCGAAGAACAGGAGGTCCCGCGGGCTGCGGGTGCGCCAGAGCGAGAGGCCGGCGAGGAGCCCGAACAGGGCGTAGTCCGGCAGGTGGCGCAGGAACGAGCCCACGTGCTCGATCGCCCCCCTCGTCCCGCTCACGCGGGCGGCGAGGCGCAGGTCCTCCACATGGGCGAGGGATCCCCGCCATACGAGCTCCGCCGCGACGGCGGCCGCGGCCGTCGCGAGGGCGGCGACGGCGACCCAGCGGCGGGCGCCCCGGTCGAGGAGCATGAAGGCGAGGAAGGCGAAGGCGACGAGGCCGTAGCTCGCCTTGGTGTAGACCAGGGCGACGACGAGGAGGGCGGCGGCGGCGGCGTCGAGGAGGGCGCGGCGGGGATGCGGGGTGAGAGGCGGCAGGTAGAGCACCATGAGCGCCGCGAGCGCCCCCCAGCCGATCCGGTTGTAGAACATCGCGAAGGAGAGCGAGGTCACCGGCTCGCCGAGATTGGTCGGCACCGCGAGGACCAGGACCAGGAACATCCCGAAGGGCACCGCGAAGAGCGGCCGCAGGCGCGAGGCGAGGATGTAGGCGATCGCCGGCGCGAGGGCGGCGAGGAAGAGTGCCATCGCCGCCGGCATCGCGCCGGCGAGATCGCCCGACAGGAGCAGGCCAGCGGCGGGGACGTAGTAGACGAGGGGCCCGAGCGCGGTGTGGAAGTCGCGGTTCGGGACCTGCCCGGCCACGACCCGGTGTGCGCCGTCGAGGAAGATGAAGAGGTCGTTGACGTAGACCGTCGTGACGGTGCCTCCCGGCAGGACGAGGAGGAGCACGCACAGGAGGGCGAAGGCGAGGATCGGTGCCCCGGCCCCGCGGACGGCGCTCATCGGCCCGTCTCCGCGGCGCTCACCGCCTGGGGCGCGAGGCGGTGGTGGACCCGCCAGTGGGTGGTCTCCGACACCGGGGCGAAGTGGGCGGCGAGATAGGGTCCGTAGGCGCGCCGCAGGCCGTCCGCGGCCTCGCCCCGTCCGCCGAGGGCGGGCGCCTCCGGCAGAGGCCGCGGCTCGAGCACCACCTCCACGTCCCGGAACATCCGGGCGGCGGGCACGAGATGGGCGTCGTCCATGTTGCGGCCCCAGCGCACCCAGGCGGTGCCGCCCCGGGGCGGCGGCAGGCCGAGCCCGGCCGGGAAGGGGTTGGCGAAGTCGAGCACCGCCACCTTGGCCGGCCCGAGCGGCGCGAGCGCCGCAGCGCCGTCCGCCAGGGTCTCGAGATAGGCTCGCGCGGCTTCGTGCTCCGGCCAGGTCCAGAGGTTCGCGACCACGATGCGGTCGAAGTTCGGCAGGCCGAGGGGCGGGTCGGCCCGCCCCGCCGCGACCGCGACGTGCAGTCCCAGCGCGCCGAGGCAGTGGACGATCGGCGGCAGCAGCATCGCGAGCAGCAGGAGCGGCGCGCCGAGGCCGAGGGGCCGCACCTCCGGATGGGCGCCGCGCAGGAGCCGCTCGGCCGCGACCGCGGCCGCGGCGTGCAGGGTGAGGATGCCCCAGGCCTGGAAGTTCTGGTTGACCAGCAGGAACCCGGCGACGGCGCAGAAGGCGAAGAAGGCGACGTCCCGCAGGCTGCCGAACCGCCACCAGGCGAGGGCGGCGAAGAGGGCGAGGAGGACGTAGTCGGCGAGGTTGCCGAGGAGGTGGTCGACGATCTGCCCCGGGCTGCCGCGCACGAGCCCGCTCGCTCCCGCCGCGAGCATCAGGTCGGAGAGGTGGAGCAGCGTCGCGCGCCAGAACGCCTCGACCAGGAGGGCGGCGACGAGCGTCCCCGCCAGCGCCCCGGCCGCCCACAGCCGCTGCTTCGCATCCGTGAGCATGAAGGCGAGGAAGGCGGCGCCGACCAGGGCGTAGCTCGCCTTGGTGTAGGCCATCACCAGGAGGAGCGCCGCCGCGCACAGGCCGTCGAGCAGGGCTTGGCCGCCGCGCGGCTCCTCGGGCCGCAGGTACATGACGAGGAGGGTCGCGAGCGCCGCCCAGCCGACCCGGTTGTAGAACATCCCGAAGGAGAGGGCCGTGACGCCCTCGCCGAGGTTGATCGGCACCGCCAGGATCAGGATGGCGAAGGCCGCGAAGGGCAGCGCGATCGCCGGCCGCAGGCGCGAGGCGAAGACATGCGCCATCGCCGGCGCCAGCGCCAGGATCAGGAGCGCCATGCCGACCGGCATCGCCGCCCCGAAGCTGCCGCCGACGACGAGGCCGAGCCAGGGCAGGTAGGCGACGAGCGGCCCGAAGGCGGTGTGGAAATCCCGGGTCGGGACCTGCCCCGCGGCGACCCGATGGGCGCCGTCGAGGAATACGAACAGGTCCGGGAGGTAGGTCGTGACGACGGTGCGCCCGGGCAGCGCCAGGAGGAGCGCGCAGACGAACGCCGTCGCGAGCACCGTCGCCCCGACCGGGACCCGTCGAATCATGGCCGAGCTTCCATCGCCGCCGCCAACGGGCGCGCAGGCGCGGCAGTTCCGCCGCTTGCGGGACGGGGCCCGTTACCCTACGTCCGGGGTCCGCCCGCGAGGACGTCGATGCTCCGCTTCCTGGTCCGCCTCACCGGTCTGTTCCTGATCGCGGCCGGCTTCGTCGGCCTCGTCGTCGACGGGACCCGTGCGATCGTGAACGGCGAGTGGAGCTTCGTGCCCCTCGGCCAGGTCGCGCATTGGGTCTTCCGCGAGCGCTTCCTCCTGGTGGAGCCCGCCCTGACCAGGCACGTCCATCCCTGGCTGTGGGATCCGCTGCTCATCAACGTGCTGCTGCTCCCGGCCGGCGTCGTGGCTTTGGTGCTGGGCGTGCTCCTGCTCTGGCTCGGACAGAAGCGCGAGGAGCCGATCGGGTACCTCGCCCGGCGCTGAACGCTCAGGCGAGCGCCCGGACCAGGGCGTCCCATTCGACGTCGAGCGGTCCCGTCGCGACCGGCCGTCCGGCCCGGCGGTACCAGTAGCCGGCGTTGTCGAGGTCCCCCTCCTTGCGGTGCAGGTAGGCGTGGACCCAGGCGGCGTCCTTATCCGCGGAGGCCTGCACGCAGGAATGGGCCCGCTCCCAGTCGCCGCGCGCGTCCCACCACAAGGCCTGCGCCGCCGGGCCGAGGCCTTCGGGCGGCGCCGCCCCGGCGAGGGAGGCCCGGAAAGCCCCGGGCTCCATCCCTATTCGGCGACCGGATAGCGGCCGCGGGCGAGGTGGTCCTCGACCCGGACCACGCCCGGCACGTTCTCCGCGGCGACCCGCAGGGCCCGCCGCTCCTCCTCGGAATCGGCGATGCCGAACAGGTGCACGACCCCGTTCTCGACCACGATGTTCTTGAGCCCGAGCCTGGCCCAGGGCTGGTCCTGGAGCTCCCGGTTGAGGCGGTCGCGGATGGCCTTGTCGTCGGGGGCGAGGCCCGTGGAGACGCTGCGGGCGGCGAGCGCCTGGAGCAGGTTCGAGCGGGTGACGATGCCGACGAGCGTGCCGGCGCGGACGACCGGCACGCGCTTGATGCGGTGGCGCTCGAGCAGGCGCGCGATCTCGGCGAGCGAGGTCGTCTCCTCGACGGTGATCACGTCGCCGGTCATGACGTCGCGGGCGACCCGGCCGTGGGTCTTGGCGTAGTCGTCCGCCATGGCGCGCTCGTCGGCGAACAGGGACAGCCACCAGGAGCGGCGCCGCTCGCCGATCGCGGCCGCGTGGCCGATGAGGTCGCCCTCGCTGACGATGCCGACGAGGCGACCGCCCTCGACCACGGGCACGCCGCTGATCCGACGGGCGTGCAACAGCGCGGCGATCTCCCGCACCGGCGTCTGCGGGCTCACGGTGATGACGTCCGGGGTCATGACGTCCGCTGCGGTCAACATGGCGGCCTCCCTGGGATTCTTGGCCGGGCGATCCTGCCAGGGAACGCCGCGGCAGCAAAGCGGGCGTTCCGTGCGGGTCCTTCGCGGGTCCGGGTAAGGGCCGATTCAGCTAACCGCACGGGTAAGATTCGTTGCGCGCGGATTCACCGCGAGTTTTAGGCGATTTTTCGAGAACGGCGGCCATTCTCGCGAGCAACATCGGGGCGCAACGACGATCCCGATCGAGACAAATCGAACGAATACAGGGGTGTGTCATGGCGCGTTGCGAGATGGCAGGGAGCGAAATGGGGGCGATGGCGCCCGTGCCCGCGGGTGCGGACGCGTTCTACGAGCTGGGCCTGATGTACGCGGCCGGCCGGAGCGTTCCGGTCGACCTCGTCACCGCGCACAAATGGCTCAACATCGCCCTGGTGCAGGGGTGCCGGGAGGCGGCCGGGATCCGGGCCGAGCTCGCGCGGGAGATGTCGGCGGCGCAGATCGCCGCGGCCCAGCGCGAGGCGCGGCTCTGGTTGACGCGGCACTGAAGACCGCGCAGGGGCAAAGGGGGCGGAGAACGGCCGGCGCGTGCGCCGGCCGTTTCGCTTGTTCGGCCGGAGAGGCGTCGCTATAAGCCCGCATCCCCTTTTCGCAGCTGCAACAGCGGACGATCCATGGCCACCGAGCGCACGTTCTCCATCATCAAGCCCGACGCCACCGAGCGCAACCTCACCGGGGCGGTCAACGCGGTGATCGAGGAGGCGGGCCTGCGCATCGTCGCCCAGAAGCGCATCCGCATGACGCGGGAGCAGGCGGAGACCTTCTACGCCGTCCACCGGGAGCGCCCGTTCTTCGGCGAGCTCGTGGAGTTCATGACCTCCGGCCCGGTCGTGGTGCAGGTCCTGGAGGGCCCGGACGCGGTGGCGAAGTACCGCGAGATCATGGGCGCCACCAACCCGGCCAACGCCGCCGAGGGCACCATCCGCAAGCGCTTCGCCCGCTCCGTCGGCGAGAACTCCGTGCACGGGTCCGACAGCCCGCAGAACGCGGAGATCGAGATCCGTCAGTTCTTCTCCGGCAACGAGATCGTCGGCTGAGAGAGTCGGGCGCCGGTCACGGCGCCCGCCCCGGCGGGCTGCGCATCAGCGCCTCCGCGGTCGCCCGGTTGAGGGCGAGGGGGATGTCGTAGACGAGGGCGAGGCGGGTCAGCGCCTTCACGTCCACGTCGTGCGGGTGCGGCGACAGCGGGTCGACGAAGAAGATGAGCATGTCGATGCGCCCGTCCGCGATCAGCGCCCCGATCTGCTGGTCGCCGCCGAGGGGGCCGCTCTTGAGGCGGGTCACCGGCAGCTCCGGACAGCGCTCCGCGATCCGGGTCCCGGTGGTGCCGGTGGCGTAGAGGGCGCAGCCGGCGAGGAAGACCCGGTGCGCCTCGACGAAGGCCGCCATCTCGGCCTTCTTGTCGTCGTGGGCGACGAGGGCGACGGTCAGTTGCCCATGCGGTCGCGCCACTGGATCTCCCCGATCATGCAGTTGGTCCGCCGCTCCTGCGCCGGGACCGGCGCGAGCGCGTCGCCGCCGATCCCGGGCACCGGCACGCCGGCGATCTCCAGGATGATCTTGGTCTTGATCGCCTGCTGGAACTCCGCCTTGCTGCGCGCCGGCACCATGAAGGCGCCGGGCCCGCCGATGACGCAGTCCCGGTAGTAGACGTCGAGCTCCTCGAGATCGAGCCAGCCCGGCTCCTTGAGCTGGAGCGGCAGGCCGTTGATGGTGATCCCCTGCGCGAGCGCCGCGTCGCGGGCGAGCGTCACCGGCCGGCCCTCGTTGTTGGGGCCGTCGCCGGAGACGTCGATCACCTTGCGGGCGGCCTCGTGCGGGCTGGCTTCGAGGAGCCGCACGGAAGCGTCGATGGCGCCGGAGATCGAGGTCCGGCGCGCCCGGCGCACGGGCACCGCCGCGACCTTGTCGGCGAAGGCGTCCGCCGCCGCCGGGCCGTCGATCACGGTCCAGGGCACGGAGACCCGCTGCTCCCCGGCGCCGGCCCATTCGAGATAGGCGACGGCGATCCGCCCGAGCATGCCGCGCCCGATCGCGTCCTTGACCTCCCGGGAGCGGAAGGCGGCGGCGAAGCCCTCCCGCTGCAGGGCGAGTTCGTCGAGGTCCATGGAGTAGGAGATGTCGACGGCGAGCACGAGGGCGAGGTCGACCTCGCCCGCCCGCGCCTCCCGGGGCCCCGCGAACAGGGCCAGGACGAGCGCCAGAAGGCCGAGCGCGCGGACCATCGCGTCCTCCGGAGGAGCCGCGAGTGTGCCGCGTTTCGCGGCGCCGGGGAAGCGGGGGGCCTCACACGGTGAGGTACGCCTCGCGCACCGCCGCGTCTGCGGAGAGCGCGGCGATGGTGCCCTCGTAGCGGATGTGGCCGCGCTCGATGATGGTGGCGCGGTCCGAGATCGCCGAGGCGAAGACGAGGTTCTGCTCCGACAGGAGCACGGCGATGCCCTCCCGCTTCATTGCGAGGACCGCGTCGGCCATCAGCTCGACGATCACCGGGGCGAGGCCTTCGGAGGGCTCGTCGAGGAGCACGGCCTCCGGGTTGCCCATCAGCGTGCGGGCGATGGTGAGCATCTGCTGCTCGCCCCCCGACATCTCGCTCGCCCGCCGGCCGCGCATCTCGGCGAGGTTGGGGAAGATGGCGAACAGCCGCTCCGGGGTCCAGGCGGCGCGGCCGCGGGCCGGCTGGCGGCCGACTTCGAGGTTCTCGGCGACCGTCAGGTCGGTGAAGATGCGCCGGTCCTCCGGCACGTAGCCGAGGCCGAGGCGGGCGATGCGGTGGCTCGGGAGCCCGGCGATGTCCTGCCCGGCGAAGACGAGACGCCGCGCCGCCCGGGGGATCAGGCCCATGATCGCCTTCAGCGTCGTCGACTTGCCGGCGCCGTTGCGGCCCATCAGCGCCACCACCTCGCCCCGGTGCAGGGCGAGGGACACGTCGAACAGGACCTGCGCCCGGCCGTAGGCCGCGGTCAGGCCCTCGACCTCGAGCAGCGCGCTCATCCGCGCCTCGCCTGGAGGGCGGCGGCGACGCCGGTCTCGCCGAGATAGGCCTCCTTCACCCGCGGGTTCGCCCGCACCTCGTCCGGGCCGCCGCCGGCGATGATCTCGCCGCGCACCAGCACCAGGATCCGGTCCGCATGGGCGAAGACCGAGGCCATGTCGTGCTCGGTGAAGAGCACGCCGATGCGGTGCTCGCGGGCGATGCGGCGGGTCGTCTCCATGAGGCCTGCCCGCTCGCGCGGCGCCATGCCAGCGGTCGGCTCGTCCATCAAAAGGAGCTTCGGTTCGCCGGCGAGCGCGATGGCGAGCTCGATGCGCTTCACGTCTCCGTAGGCGAGGGTCGAGCCCGGCCGGTCGGCGGCCTCGCGCATGCCGACCCGGTCGAGGATGGCGAGCGCCTCGTCCCGGTAGAGGGTGCGCGCCGCGCGGCCGAAGGAGCGCGTGCGGTGACGATGGCTGATCAGCGCCATCTGCACGTTCTCGGCGACGGTCATCGAGAGAAAAGTCTGCGCCACCTGGAAGGTGCGCCCGACCCCGCGCCGGAATTTTTCCCGCGGCGAGAGCGCCGTGACGTCCTCCCCGTCGAGGTGGACCGTGCCGCCGTCCGGCGCGAGCTGGCCGCCGACCATGTTGAAGGTGGTGGTCTTGCCGGCCCCGTTCGGGCCGATGAGGGCGAGGAGCTCGCCCCGATCGACGGAGAACCCGACCCGGCGGGCGGCGACGACGCCCCCAAAAGCCTTGTCGAGGTCGCGCACCACGAGG
>DATLFZ010000072.1:0-15209 GCA_035540795.1 Beijerinckiaceae bacterium
TCCTGCGCGAGCGCGGCTTCGGACTCGGGCTCGACCGGGCGGCCGATCTTCGCCTCGACCCGCCCCTCCTCGCCGAACGCGGCGTCCGCTTCGCCCGGCTGCCCGCCGCCTCGGGATCGAGACCGCGCCAGCAGCCCTGGGACAGGAACAGGACGAGGCGTTCCGCCGCGGTCGGGTCCGCGATTTCGGCGAGGGCGCGCAGGCCGCCGGGCCCGAGACCCGCCACCGGGCTCAGGCTGAGGGCGACGAGGGCATCGCTGCCGCGGGCCGCGAGGTGGCGCGCCGCCGGCGCCGCACGCGCCAGCGTCTTGCGGTCGAGGGCGGCGGCGATCCCGAGACGCTCGACGACGGGGCCGAACTCGGCCGCTGCCAGCGTCGCGTCGCCGATCCGCAGCCGCGGCTGGGCGTCGTAGAGGCGGACCTTCCGCTGCGGCAGTCCGACGATCGGCTGGAGGTGGAGCTCGACCGCGTCGGCGCGCACCGCGTCGGCGACGGCGTCCTCGGCCGGCCGAGGATCGCGCGCGGGCGGGGGAGCGGGCTTCGGTGCCGGTGCCGCCGGCGGAGGTTCCGCCCGGGCCGGCTCGGCCTCGCGCAGGGCGACGAGCTCACGCCCCTGGGCCGCGAGGGTGACCGCGAGGTCGCGCACCAGTTCGCTCAGCTCGCCGAGCTCGCGACCGACCTCCGCGAGGGCCGGGTCCGCCGGCGCGTCGGGCCCGTCGGGCAGGCGCTCCTCGAGCCGCAGGAGGCGCTCGAGCAGCCCCTGGAGGGCGGGGCCGAGGCGGGCGGACTGGCTCTCCAGGGCCGCGGCGGCGCGGCGCGCCGCCGCCTCCGCCCGGCCGGCGGTCCGTCCCGCCGCGAAGGCGAGGACGGCCGCGTAGAGCGCGACGGGCGCGGCGGCCCAGCCGGGCGGCAGCAGGAGCCCGAGGCCGAGCGCCGCGGCCCCCGCCGCGACGATCGCGCCCGTGCGCGCGCCGCCCTCCAACCGAATCATCTCGCCTCCGCCGAATCGGAGACCCGTTGTCGCCGAGCCCTCCGTCCCGGACAAGGCCGGGCGGGATTCCTCCTCAGGCGTGGCGGTCGGCGCTCGGCCCGAAATAGGCGACGTAGCGGGGGTTCAGGGCCGAGACCGGTAGGATCACCAGCACGTCGGTGGTCTCGAACGCCTCGTCGACCACAGCCCCCTCGCCGAAGGCCGCGCCGAGGCGCCAGTAACCCTTCACCAGGGGGGGCAGGGCGGCGATCGCGGCGCGCGGATCGAGGGCGTCCTGCGGCACCAGGTCCATGGCGACGGCCCGATCGGGGCGGGCGCGCACCCGCCACGGATCCCGGGCGCCGGCGTGATGGTGGAGGAAGCTCAGGGGCAGGGCAAGGCGGGCGGGATCGGTCCCGTCGAGGCTGGCGCAGCCGAACATCACGTCGATCCGGTGGCGCAGGACGTAGGACCAGATCCCGTGCCAGAGGAGCTCGACGGTGCGCCGGGTGCGGTAGGGCCGCAGGACGCAGGAGCGCCCGAGCTCGAGGAAGCGCAGGCCGCGCTTCGTCGCGAGCAGCGGCCCGATCTCGAACTCGGCGGCGCTGTAGAAGCCGAAATGCCGCTGGGCGACGTCCTGGCGCAGGAGCCGGTAGGTGCCGACGGCGGCGGGGCCCGCCGGCGCGCCGTGGTCGATCACCAGGAGGTGGTCGCAGACCGCGTCAAAGGGATCGGCGTCGAGGGCAGGACCCGCCGGCACGGCGCCGCGCTCCTCGTAGAAGACGCGGAAGCGCAGCCGCTGCGCGGCGCGCAACTCCTCCTCGCGCTCGGCGAGGCGGACCTCCAGCGCGCCGAGGCGTCCGAGCGCCCGAGCGGGCGGGGCCGGCGCGACCGCCGGCGTCACCGTCTCCGCCGCCTCGAGCATGGCCGCCATCCTTCCCCTCCGCGCGCGAGGCTTCCCCCCGCCGGTTTCCCTATCTAGGGGACCGGACCGTTTTGTGAACGCGGGGCGGGGCCGCAGGGGGCCATCCGGGTGCCCTGCGCGTTGAAGGACCGGAGCGTGCGGAGGAGCTGTCGTGCAGGACGAGCGCAAAGAGCTGATCATGAACGTCGAGGGCATGAGCTGCGACGCCTGCGCCCAGGCGGTGACGAAGGCGATCCGCCGGCTCGACCCGAGCGCGCAGGTCGCGGTCGACCTCGATCACGGCCGGGTCACGGTCGAGACCTGCGCCCAGGCGGTGGAGATCGCGGAGGTGCTCGCCAAGGCGGGCTACGAGGCGAAGGGGATGACGCTGTAGGGCGACGTTTGGGTCGCGGCGGCGGGAGGGCTAGAGTGGCCCGACGCCAGCGAACGGCCCATGCCCGCACCCGCGACCCTGTCCCCGGCCCGCGCCGCCCTCGACCGCCTCGTGGCGGCCGGCACCGGCGGCCATCCGCCCAAGGTGCGCCGGCGGCTCAAGGTCCTGAACGCGATGGCCTTCCTGGTCGTCGCGTTCTCGCTCCTGTTCGCGCTCACCTACGCCCTCGAAGGCCCGGCGCGCTATCCCTGGCCGATCCTGATCAACCTCGGCATCGCGGCCGTGGCGGCGGCGGTGCCGTTCCTGCACCGCTTCGGCGAGCTCGCCGGCGCGCTCGCGATCGCGGCGGCGGAATGCGTCGGCCTGTTCGTGCTGGTCGCCCTGCTCGGGCGGGAATCGGGCATCCAGCTCAACCTCGTGGTCGGGGCGGCGGTCGCCTTCGCGGTGCTCGGCATCGAGCGGCTGCGGATGGTCGCGGCGATCCTCGCCGTCGCCTTTTCCCTCCACGTCGCCGCCTGGTTCCTGTTCCCGCAGGGGCTCGGCCCGGCGCCGGACCCCGCCTTCCTCGGCCAGCTCTACGTCTCCTCGGCGCTGACCGCGTTCGTGGTCACGGCGGCGCTCGCCTACTACGCCTTCCGCCTCGCCGAGACGGCGGAGGCGGAGACGGAGGCGCTCCTGCGCAACGTCCTGCCGGAATCGGTCGTCGAGCGGCTCAAGGCCGGGGAGGCGGTCGCCGAGAGTTTTGCCGAGGCCTCGATCCTGTTCGCCGACCTGCAGGGCTTCGTGCCCCTGTCCCGCCGCCTCGGCGCGCAGGGGACGGTCGGCCTTCTCGGCGACCTCGTCACCGCCCTCGACCGGCTCGCGGCGCAGCACGGCGTCGAGAAGATCAAGACCATCGGCGACTGCTACATGGCGGCCGCCGGCCTGCCCGAGCCCGCCCCCGACCACGCGGCGCGCCTCGTGCGCTTCGCCCTGGCGATCCAGGAGGCGGCGGCGCAGACCGCCACCCGCCACGGGATCGAACTGCGGCTGCGCATCGGCATCGCCGCCGGGCCGGTCATGGCCGGCGTGATCGGCACCCGCAAGTTCAGCTACGACGTGTGGGGGGATCCGGTGAACCTCGCGGCGCGGCTCGAGAACGCCGGCGAGGCCGGGCGCATCCACGTCTGCGCGACGACGCGGGCGCGGCTCGAGGGCGTCTTCCCCTTCGTCCCCCGTGGGGGACTCGAGCTGAAGGGGCTCGGACCGCAGGAGACCTGGTTCCTCGCCCGCCCGGGCGAGGAGAGCAGGGCCGCCTGAGCCGCCGCCGGGCGAGGGTTGACCCTTGCCGCCCGGGCCGCCAGGGTCCCGCGCGAACGAAGCCGAGGCGAGCCCGATGACCACCGATCTTCCCGCGAGCCTCGTCCTCGTCGGCGCCGGCAAGATGGGCGGCGCCATGCTCGAAGGATGGCTCGCCGTCGGGCTCGATCCGGCGGGCGCCGTCGTGCTCGACCCCGCCCCCTCGGACGCGGTCGCCGCCCTGTGCCGGAAGACCGGCCTTCGCCTCAACCCGTCCGAGCCGGTGGCGCCGCCGCAGGCGCTGGTGCTCGCGATCAAGCCGCAGGGCCTCGACGAGGCGGCCCCGGGCCTCGCGCCTCTCGTCGGGTCCGACACGCTGCTCGTCTCGATCCTCGCCGGCAAGACCATCGCCGACCTGCGCGCCCGGCTGCCCGGCGCCCGCGCGGTGGTGCGGGCGATGCCGAACCTGCCGGCGAGCGTGCGCCGGGGGGCGACCGGGGCGGCGGCGAGCCCGGAGGTCACGCCGGCGCAGAAGGCGGCGGCGCACGCGCTCCTCTCCGGCGTCGGCATCGTCGAATGGCTCGAGGGCGAGCACCTCGTCGATGCGGTCACCGCCCTGTCCGGCTCCGGCCCGGCCTACGTGTTCCACCTCGTCGAGTGCCTCGCCCGGGCCGGCGCCGCCGCCGGGCTGCCGCAGGACGTGGCCGGCCGGCTCGCCCGGGCGACCGTCGCCGGCGCGGGGGAGCTGCTGGCCCAGAGCGACCTTCCCGCCTCGACCTTGCGCGAGAACGTCACTTCGAAGGGCGGCACCACCGCGGCGGCGCTGGAGGTGCTGACGGCGCAGCCCGGCCTCGACGATCTGATGCGGCGCGCCGTGGCCGCCGCGAAGCGCCGGGCGCAGGAACTGTCCGGCTGAGCTTCCCTCCGGGCGGCGCGCCCCCACATGGGGGAGAGCGAACGAGGGAGCTGCCGCATGGCCGACAAGCCGATTCCGTCCCGTGACGCCGTCGTCGAGGCGCTGATGCGGCTCGCCTCGGACCGCCCCTGGAACGACATCGAGCTCGCCGACGTCGCCGAGGAGGCCGGCGTCTCGCTCGCGCAGATGCGCGACCTGTTCCCGTCGAAGGGCGCCGTCCTCGGTGCCTTCTCCCGGATGATCGACAGGAAGGTTCTGGAAGGCCCCGCCGACGACCTCGCCGGCGAGCCGGCCCGGGAGCGCATCTTCGACGTCATGATGCGCCGGCTCGACGCGATGACGCCCTACCGGGCGGCCCTGCGCCGGATCTTCTTCACCCTGCGCTCCGACCCGGTGGCGGTGCTCGCGCTCAACCAGGTCGGCCTCAACTCCCAGCGCTACATGCTGGCCGCGGCCGGCATCGCCACCGAGGGGCCTCTGGGGCATCTGAAGCTCCAGGGCGCGGTGATGGTGTTCGCCCGCACCCTCGAGACCTGGCTCGATGACGACGACCCGGCGCTCGCCAGGACCATGGCCCGGCTCGACCGGGAACTGCGGCGGGGCGAGCGCGTCCTCGAACGCGCCGAGGATTTTCGCCGCCTGACCGCGCCGTTCCGGGCCCTGGCACAGGCCTTCCTCGAGACCCGGCGCCGGCCGCGCCGCCGCCCCCGCGAGCGCTACGAGGACGACGCCGACCCGGCCGCGGCGATCTGAGCTTACCAAACGGTCACGTGGCGGACACGGGCCGGACAGCCGCCGACGGCCACGCTCCCCCGGTGTCGTCGAACACGAGGAGAGACGCATGAAAGCCATCGCCATCACCACGGCGGCGCTTCTCGCCGCGGGCACCTACGCCTTCGCGCAGGGGCAGCCCCAAGCGCCGGCCGCCCCGGCTGCGCCCGGAGCCGCGGCACCGGCCGCCCCGCAGGCGGACGCGCCGTTCCGGCGCTTCGACCGGGCCGACCGCGAGGCGCTGCTCGAGGCGCGCATCGCGGCGATCCAGGCGGGGCTTCGCCTCACCGACCAGCAGCGCCAGCACTGGCCCGCCGTCGAGCAGGCGATCCGCTCGATCGCCCAGGACCGCCTCGGGCGCTTCGAGCAGATGCGCCAGGCGCGGGAGACCGGGCAGCGCCCGGGTCGCGACTTCATGGAGCGGGTGGAGCGCCGGGCCGATTTCGCGACCAAGAACGCCGAGCAGATGCGCCAGCTCTCGACCGCGCTGAAGCCCCTGTGGGCCTCCCTCGACGAGCGCCAGCAGCGGCTGCTCCCGGTGCTGATGCGCCCGGCGGCGGGGCTTCGGGGCGAGCGCGGCCCGCGCCACGCCGGCATGATGCACCACGGCTGGCGCGGCGAGGGCCGCTTCATGGGCCCGCGCGACGGCCGCGGGCCGGACGGTCGCGGTCCCGGTCCGCGCTGACGTCGACGCCGCGGGCCCCGAAGAGGGGCTCGCGGTCCTACTCGGCGGCGACCCTGACGGGCTCGCCCGGGTAGTTCGCCGCCGGCGGGGGCCGGCGGGCATGACCCGGCGCCGGCGCCTCGAACTCGTCGGGCTCGTCCACCTCGCCGACGAAGCGCCCGAAGATGCGGCCGAACAGGCGCGAGAGGTCGTCCATCAGGACGAAGAAGGCCGGCACGAACACCAGCGACAGCATCGTCGACACGATCAGGCCGCCGATCACCGCGATCGCCATCGGCGAGCGGAACTCGCCGCCGGCGCCGAAGGCCATCGCCGAGGGCAGCATGCCCGCCGCCATGGCGATGGTGGTCATCACGATCGGCCGCGCGCGCTTGCGGCCCGCGTCCACGATCGCCGTCACCCGGTCGACGCCCTTCGCCATCTCCTCGATGGCGAAGTCGACCAGCATGATGGCGTTCTTGGTCACGATCCCCATCAGCATCAGGAAGCCGATCACGACCGGCAGGCTGATCGCCTTCTGGGTGATCACCAGCGCCAGGATCGCCCCGCCGATCGACAGCGGCAGGGACAGGAGGATCGTGAACGGCTGCAGGAAGTTGGCGAAGAGCAGGATCAGGACGCCGAGCACCATCATGATGCCGGCCCCCATCGCCTTGCCGAAGCTCGTGAACACCTCGGTCATGACCTCGGCGTCGCCGGTCTGCTGGATGACGACGCCCGGCGGCAGGTTCTTCGCCGTCGGCAGGGCGTAGACCGCCTGCAGGACCTCGCCGAGCGCATCGGTGCCGCGCAGGTCGCCCTCGAGGGCGACGCGGATCGTCCGGTTGTAGCGGTCGATCGCGGTCGGGCCCTGGCCGAGCTCGATGTCGGCGACGGCGGCGAGCGGCACGGCGGTTCCGTTCCGCGCCGGCACCTTCATGGTGCGCAGGAGCTCGAAATCGGCCCGCGCGGCGTCGGGCAGCTGGACCCGGATCGGCACCTGCCGGTCGCCCGCGTCGAACTTGGCGAGGTTCGCGCCGACGTCGCCGATGGTGCCGACCCGCACCGTCTCGGCGATCAGGTCGGTCGAGACGCCGAGCTCGGCGGCCAGCGCCGGCTTCGGCCGGATTCGGATCTCGGGCCGGTCGAGGGGCGCGGTCGAGATGACGTTCTCGAGCGTCGGGATCGTCGCCATCTCGCGCTGCAGCCGCGCCGCGGTCTCGATCACGACCTGTTGGTCCGGGCCGCCGACGATGAGCGAGAGCCCGCGCTGGCCGTTGTCCTGGAGCGCGAAGAAGCGCATGTCCGGCACGTCCCGAAACGTCTCGCTGATGCGGCTCTCCAGCGCCCGCTGGCGCAGCTCGCGCTCGCCCTTCGGCACGTAGTTCACGGTCAGGGTGGCGAGGCGGACCTCCTTCTTCCCCGGCAGCTGCGTGCCGCCGTTGACGAAGACCGAGCTCACCTCCGGCATCTCGCGCAGGCGCGCGGCGAGGCCGTCGGTGACGCGCTTGGTGTCGTCGAGGCGCGAGCCCGGCGGCAGCTCGACGATGAACAGGGAGCGCCCGACGTCGCCCTCGGGCAGGAAGCCCGACGGCAGGAGCCGGGTCGACATGATCGAGCCGGCGAAGAAGGCGAGCCCGAGCACCAGCGTCACGTACTTCCAGCGCACGGACCAGCTCACCAGCCGGGTGTAGGCGCGCATGACGAGGCCGTCGCGGGGCTCCTCGTGCGGGTGCGCCTTCATGAAGTAGGCGGCGAGGATCGGCGTGATCAGGCGCGCCACGAGCAGGGAGAACAGCACCGCCGCGGCGACGGTGATGCCGAACTGCTTGAAGTACTGCCCGGCGATGCCGCCCATGAAGCTCACCGGCGCGAACACCGCGACGATGGTCATGGTGATGGCGATGACGGCGAGGCCGATCTCGTCCGCCGCCTCGAGGGCGGCCCGGTAGGGCGACTTGCCCATGCGCTGGTGGCGGACGATGTTCTCGATCTCGACGATGGCGTCGTCGACCAGGATGCCGGTCACCAGGGTGATGGCGAGCAGGCTCACGAGGTTGAGCGAGAAGCCGAGGGCGTCCATCGCCCAGAAGGTCGGCATGATCGACAGGGGCAGGGCGATCGCCGCGATCAGCGTCGCGCGCCAGTCGCGCAGGAAGATGAACACCACGAGGACGGCGAGCGCCGCGCCCTCCATCAGGGTGTGCATGGCGCTCGTGTAGTTGCCGACCGTATAGGTGACGGAGGTGTCGATCACGTCGAAGCGCACGTCCGGATAGGCCTTGCGCAGGTCCTCGACGCGCTTCTCGACCGCCTTGCCGACGGAGGCGTCGCTGGCGCCGCTCGAGCGCGAGATCGCGAAGGCGACGACCGGCTCGCCGTTGAAGCGGGCGAAGGTGCGCGGTTCGGCCGCCGCATCGGTGACGGTCGCGATCTCGTCGAGGCGCACCCGCCGCCCGCCGGAGAGCACGACGCTCGTCGAGGCGAGCCGCTCGAGGCTCTGCGCCGCGCCGAGCGCGCGGATCGACTGCTCCTGGCCGCCGATCTCGCCGCGTCCGCCGGTCATGTCGGCGCTGGTGGCGCGCAGCTGCCGGTTCACTTCCGCGGCGGTGACGCCGAGCGCGAGGAGCCGGTCGGGATCGAGGGTGACGCGGATCTCCCGGTCGACGCCGCCGATGCGCTGCACGCTGCCGACGCCCTGGACGCTCTGGATGCGCCGGGCGACCACGTCGTCGACGAACCAGGACAGCTCCTCCGGCGTCATCGCCGGGGCCGAGGCCGCGTAGGTGACGATCGGCAGGCCGGCCACGTCGACCCGCTGGATGATCGGCTCGTCGATCGTGCGCGGCAGGTCCATGCGGATGCGCGCGATCGTGTCCTTGACGTCGTTCACCGCCCGGTCGGTGTCGACCTCCAGGTGGAACTGGATCGTCGTCGTCGACACGCCCTCGGCGATGTTCGACAGGATGTGCTTGACCCCGCTCACGCCGGCGACCGCGTCCTCGACGCGCTTCGTCACCTGCGCCTGCAGCTCGGACGGGGCCGCGCCCGACTGGGTCACGGTCACCGAGATGACCGGGATGTCGATGTTCGGGAAGCGGGTGATCGGCAGCTGCGTGAAGCTGAACACGCCCAGGATCGTCAGCACGATGAACAGGACGATCGAGGGAATGGGCTTGCGGATCGCCCAGGCGGAGACGTTCAGCTGCATGGCGGCTGCCCCTTCTCGCGGCTCTTAGCGGCCGGACTTGTCGGCCACGACGGGCCGCACGGGATCGCCGTCGCGCAGGAAGCTGCCGGCGCGGGCGACGGCGAGCTCGCCGGCGGCGACCCCGTCCAGGATCTCGACGAATCCGTCGGCGGACAGGCCGGGCCTGACCGACCGGGCGGCGACCTTGTCGTTCTCGATGACCTGCACGGTCGGGCCTTCGATGCCGTAGAGGACGGCCGAGACCGGGACGGCGACGCCGGTGCGGCGCACGATCTCGACCGTGCCGCGGGCGAAGGCTCCGATGCGCAGGGCGGGATCGTCCTTCAGGGCGATGCGGACCTTGCCGAGGCGGGTCGCCCGGTCGACCTCGGGCATGACCAGGCGGACCTTGCCGTCGATGCTGCGGCCGTCGAAGACGACCGCGGCGGGGGCGCCGGCCTTGATCCGGGCGAGCTGGGTTTCGGTGACTTCGCCCTCGAGCTCGATCTCGCCGTCGCGGATGATCCGGAACATGGGCTCGCCGGCGCCGGTGGCGGTCGCGCCGACCCGGGCGTTGCGGCGGCTGACGAGGCCGCCCGCCGGGGCCTTCACCTCCGTGCGGGCGAGGCGGAGTTCGAGTTCCTGGCGCTGGGCCTCGGCGCTGCGCTTCTCGGCCTCCGCCATGGCGAGGCCGCTGCGGGCGGCGGCGAGCGCGCTCTCGGTCTGGCGGGCGGCGGCGATGCGCTGGTCGAGCACGGCGCCGGCGACGTTGCCGGACTTGGCGAGGGTCTGCGCGCGCTCGAGCTGCTGCGCCGCCTCGACCTGCGCCGCCTGCGACTGGGCGATGGTGCTGCGCGCCTGCGCGATCGCCGCCTCGGCCCGGGCGATCTGGGCCGAATTCTGGGCGAGCAGCGTGTCGATCGCCTCGCGGGAGAGCCGGACCAGGACCTGGCCCTGCTTCACCCGCGCGCCCTCCTCGACGAGCACGTCGGTGATGCGAAGGCCCTCCACCTCGGGGGCGACGAGGATCTCCTCCCGGGGCACGAGGGTGCCGGTGACGATGGCGCGCTCGGCGAGGTCGCGCTCCTGCGCCCGCACGACGGTGACGGCGGGCGCGAGCGTCGGCTGCGCCACCGCGGCGCGGGCGGATCCCTGGGCGAAGGCCGGCGCCGACCACAGGGCGACGCCGACGAGGGCCAGGAGGGCGAGGCGCCGCAGCGCCAGGACGAGGACTCTGCCGTGCATCACACGGTCTCCAGCTTTCTCCCGACGGCGGTCGGGGCGAGGTCGATGTCACCCTTGAGCGCGGCGCCGATCACGGCCATCACCGCGCCGACTTCGAGCTCGGGATCGAAGTTCGGGGCGACGGCGCGGCGCACGAACATGCCGTTGGCGAGGGTCGCGATCAGGACCGCGAGCGCCTCCGGCTTCGAGCGCGAGGCGATGAAGCCGCGGGCCTGGGCCTGCGTGAACAGGGCGGTGAGGCGCCCGACGAGATCGCAGTCGAACTCACGGCTGACCTGGTTCACCGCGGCGTTGCGGGTCGCCTCGGCCCAGATCTCGAGGCAGAGCACCGCCTTCTCCCGCGGCTCCTCCTCGAAATGCTTGCGGCCGAGCCGGGCGAAGGTCTCCATGAAGTCGGCCCCGCCCTCCATGCTGGCGAAATCCTCGGCGATCTGCGCGCGGTCGCGCTCGCACAGGCCGGCGACGATGGCGTCCTTCGACGGGAAGTAGCGGTAGAGGTTGCCCGGGCTCATCCCGGCCTCGGCCGCCACGTCCTGCATGGTGGTGCGGTGGAAGCCCGCCCGCACGAAGCAGCGCTCGGCCGCGTCCAGGATGCGGGCGCGGCGGTCGACGGGGGCTTCGAGTTCGACGAGGGGGGGCACGGCGGCTCCGGGGAACATGAGAATGAACGTTCATTCTCATGTGCAGAGCCGTTGCGGAAAGTCAAGCGCTACGGCTCAGCTGCCATAGTTTTTGCCGTTGGGGAAGGGCCGCTCTGCGCCGCACCGCCGGCCCGGGCCGACGCCGCGCGCAGGATCGTTGTTCGCAGGTCCCGATGCGGCGTTCGAAAGTTGCGCACCGGGGCGGGACGCCGCAGCCAAGCTGCGGGGACGCCCGAAGCGTTGCCGCAGCGCAACATCCTCTCACGGTTTCGCGAGCGGCCCTCAGCGGGCGCGGGGCGGGCCGGTCACCGGCGCGCGGACGAGCGCCTGGAGCTTCGCGCCGGTGCGCAAGAACCGCAGCGGGTCGACCGCCTCGCCGTCGATTCGGGTCTCGTAGTGCAGATGCGGACCCGTGGAGCGGCCGGTCGAGCCGACGCGACCGACGACCGTACCGGCCCCAACGCTCTGCCCCTCGCGGACGGCGATGCGGGACAGATGGGCGTAGCGGGTCGTCACCCCGTGCCCGTGGTCGATCTCGACGAGGTTGCCGTAGCCGCCCGAATACTCGGCGGTGACCACCGTTCCCGCCCCCGCCGCGCGCACCGGCGAGCCCGGATCGGCGCGGAAGTCGATGCCCGCATGCATCGCCGGCCCGCGGGTGAACGGGTCGATGCGGACGCCGAAGCCGCTCGTCACGTCGACCTCCGCTGCCGTCGGCCGGCCGAGGGGGAGGGCGACGGCCACCCGGGTCAGGCGGGCGAGCTCGGCCCGCGCCGCGTGCGCCCGGAAGAGCCCCTCCTCGAAGCCGTCGGCCTTCGGGCCGACGGGGATGTACGGCCCGCCCTGTGCCGGGGCCGGGCCGCCGAGCCGATCCGGGTCGAGGCCGAGGGACCGGACCGCCTGGCGCAGGAGGCCGGCCCGTTCGGCGGCGCCGCGCGCGAGCGTCTCGACCGTGGCGGCTTGGTCCCGCTCGAGGCGCTCGAGCGCCCGGTCGAGGGCGCCGAGCCGGTCGGGAACGGTCTTGGCCGGCTCCGGCGCCTCCTCGGTCGTGCGCAGCTCGAGGCGCTCGGTGACCGGCAGCGGCTTCGGTCGCCGGGGATGGGCGCTCGCCGCCTCGGCCGCAGGCGCGGGATCCGCCTGCGCGGCGCGTGCCGCCTCGGGGTCGCCGGCGAGGGAAGCGAGGAGCGCCTGTCGGGATTCGAGGCGGGCCTGACGGCCGATCAGCTCGGCGACGCGAGATTCGAGGCTGTCCTGGATCAGAAGGCGCTGGCTCGCCTCCCGCTCGAGGCGGGTGCGCAGATGGGCGAGCTTCTCCTCGTAGCCGTACTGCATCCGGGTCTGGTGCGCGATGAGCTTGGCCGCGAGCGTGTCGCCGGCGACGAGAAGCCAAGTCGCCCCCGCGGCCCAGACCGCGAGGAGGACGGTCCCGACCGCCGCGCCGACCCGCACGAGCCGCCCGCGGGCGAGCGGGTCGGTAGGACAGGGCTGGCGGGCGTCGGACATCGCGACCGGCTTCGAGGACACGGCCGCATTGGACATCGTTAGGGTTAAGGAACGGGAAAAGGCGCCCCCCGGAACGCGAGCCCGTCAGGTCAGGGCCTGCGCCGCCGCGAGCACCTCTTGGGCGTGGCCGGGCACCTTCACCTTCGGCCAGATCCGGGCGACGCGGCCGTCCCGGTCGAGGAGGAGGGTGGTGCGCTCGGTCCCCATGTACTTGCGGCCGTACATGCTCTTCTCGGTCCAGACCCCGTAGGCTTCGACGACGCGCCTGTCCGGGTCGGAGGCGAGGTCGACGGACAGCCCGTGCTTCTTGCGGAAGCGGGCGTGGCTCGCGAGGTCGTCGACCGAGATGCCGACGACCCGCGTGTCGGCCGCGGCGAACTGCGGCAGCAGCGCGTCGAAGTCGAGCGCCTCGCGGGTGCAGCCGCTGGTGTCGTCCTTGGGATAGAAGAACAGGACGGCCTTGCTTCCGGCGAGCGCGGCGAGGTCGAGATCGCCGGGTCCGGTCCAGGCCAGAGTGAAGTCGGGGGCCTTCCGCCCCTCGCTCGGTGCCATGTTGCCTTCCTTTCGACGGATTTTCAGCGAGTGTGGGGACGGCCGGGCGATCCAGCACGTACCCCGTTCGCCAGGGTGACCGCGTCAGGGTACCTTGACCATCAGCTTCCGAGTCGCACCGGTCTCATCGACGGCATGACGCCCCTCGCGAGTAGCTCGATCCGCCGGACGCGTCGGCGCGGCGCCCTCCGGCGCGTGCTGCGCGCGGCGCTTTACGTGAAGCTCGGCCTCGCCGTCGTGCTCGGTTTCGCCTGCGGGCTCCTCTACCTGCGTCTCAGCACGGGGCCGATGAGCGTCGCCGGGCTGTCGGAGCGCGTCGCCGACGCGCTCGCCGCGCGGATCGGGCCCGACTGGACCGTCGACGTCGGCAAGTCCGAGCTCGACCTCGACGACGGCTCGCTCGCCCTGCGCGCCATCGACCTCGACATCCGCGACCCCTCCGGCGCCCTCGTCGTGCGCGCCCCCCGCGCTCTCGTGAGCGTGGGCACGGGGGCGCTCCTGACGGGCTCCCTCCAGCCCCGCGCGGTCGAGTTCCAGGGGCTCCAGCTGACCGCGCGCATCGACCGCGCCGGCACCATCTCGTTCCTGCCCCCGGATGCGCCCGGCGAGACGGTCCAGGCCGTCCCGGAGCCGCCGACGCCGACTCCGAATCCGGCGGAGCCGGGGTCGCGCATCGCCGCAGCGCTCGAATCCCTCTTCGACCTCCTCGTCCACCCGCGCGGCATCGTCGGCGCCCTCGATCAGGCCCGGCTCACCGACGCGCGCCTCGTCATCGTCGACGAGGCCCGGCAGGAGCGGGCCCGGTTCGACCGGGTCGCGGGGACCTTCACTCGGCGCGAGGCGGGCCGGACGTTCGATCTGCAGCTCCAGGGCCCGAACGGCGCCTGGCGGCTCTCCGGCGAGATCCGGGCCGACGACGCGCGCCGGGAGGGAAGCCTCGCCGCGGCGGACGTTCCCGCCGCCGACCTCCTCCTCCTCGCCGGCCTCTCCGCGCTCCCGGGATCGACCGATCTCAAGCTGACCGGGGAGGCGAAGGCGGCGGTGGTCGCCGGGCGCCTCGCCCGCTTCGACGCGACGGTTTCGGCGGGGGCGGGCTCGGTCCGTTTCACCGACGAGGCCATCCCCGCGATCCACGTGGAGGCCGTCGGGGCCCGCGCCGCCTGGGACGAGGCCCGGCGAGCCCTCGTCCTCGACGGGCTCGCGTTCCGGGGCGAGGGCACGGACCTGCGCCTGTCGGGGACCTTCGAAGCCCCGCACGGGGACGCGTGGCGCCTCGAACTCGCCGGTCGCGACGGCACCATCGGCGGCCTCACCGCGAAGGACCGGCCGATCCCGGTCGCCGACCTCTCGGCGGTCCTCACCGGACGGGACGGGGGCGTGGCGGTGGAGCGCCTCGCGGTGCGCGGTCCCGCCCTCGACGTCGCGGTGGACGCCGCCTATGGCGGGTCCGCCGATCCCGGCGCACTGCGCGTGAGCGCCCGCGCCCTCGGCACGGACGTGCGCACCGCGCTGCGGCTATGGCCGGCCCCCGTCGTGCCGCTCCTGCGACGCCACCTCGCCGACAACGCTCTCGGGGGGACGGTCGACGCGGTGGGAGTGGAGGTCGCGCTCACGGGCGCCGAGATGACCGACGTCCTCGCCGGCCGCCCGACCCCCGATTCGGCGGTCCGGGCCGAGTACGTGATCAGCGGCGGCGTCCTGACCGTCGTCGAGGGGCTGCCGCCCCTGTCCCGGCTCGATCTGAGCGGCACCGCCACCGGCACGAAGGTCGACATCGTCGCCCACGGGGCCGAGGTGCGCATGGCCGACGGCCGCGCCCTGACCCTGCCCGGCGGCACGCTGCGGGTCCCGAACGTGTGGGCCGCCGACAGCACCGCCCACATCGCGACCCGGCTCCAGGGCGGCGCCGACGCGCTCGCCTCCCTCCTGCGCGCGCCGCTGCTGAAGGAGATGGCGGGGATCGAGCTCGATCCGGCCAACGCGAAGGGCCGGGTCGATCTGCGCCTCACGCTTCCCCTGCCGCTCAACCCGATCCCGCCGATCGACGACATGCCCCTCTCGATCGCAGGCACCATCGACGGCCTCGCCGTCGACAAGGCGGTGGGCAGCGACCGCCTCGAGGACGCGAACCTGACCGTCGCCTACGACCGCGGCTCCCTCGCCATCAAGGGGGAGGGGCGG
>DATLFZ010000073.1:0-16319 GCA_035540795.1 Beijerinckiaceae bacterium
TCGTGGAGGTGAAGCCGACATGGTGGAGGAGCCCGTCCTCGTCGTAGAGGCCGAGCAGGAGCGAGCCGACCTCCTTCGACTTCGTGCCGTAGCGGAAGCCGCCGACGACGCAATCCGCCGTGCGCAGGAGCTTCAACTTGAGCATCGCCCGTTCGCCGGGCTCGTACGCGCCGTCGACGCGCTTCGCCACGATGCCGTCGAGCGCCCCGCCGGCCCGGGCGAGCCACCGCTTCGCCTCCGCCGGCGAGCGGGTGTAGGGCGACAGGCGCAGGGGCCCGCCGCCGTGGACCACGAAGAAGGCTTCGAGCGCCGCCCGCCGCTCCGCCAGCGGCGCTTCGACGAGGCTCTCCCGCTCGGGCGTGGCGAGGACGTCGAACAGGACGAAGATCGCCGGCGTCTCGGCGGCGAGCCTGCGGATGCGGCTCTCGGCCGGGTGCAGCCGCATCTGCAGCGCGTCGAAGGAGAGGTCCGAGCCCTGCGGGATGGCGAGTTCCCCGTCGAGGACGAACCGGTCCGCGCCGAGCCCCTCGAGATGGGCGGCGATCTCGGGGAAGTAGCGCCCGAGCGGCTTGCCCGACTTGGCCCGCAGTTCGACCTGCGCCCCGGTGCGGTGGGCGAGGCAGCGAAAGCCGTCCCATTTGGGCTCGAACTGCCAGCCCGCCCCCTCGGGCAGGTCCTCGACGAGCCGCGCCTCCATGGGCGGCGTGTCGGGGGTGATCGCCGTGCCTCGTGCCATCGCCAGGTCCGTCCGGGAGGAGGAAAGCACCTCGACCGGCGAGGTTCCCTCACTCCGCCGCGACCCGACGCAGGTCGAGCCCGTAGATCCAGAACAGGGCGATGATCGCCGCGACGAGGAGCAGCAGCCCGGCGAGCGCGATCTTGGCGTGGGTCTCGGTCATGGCCGCTTCCGTCTTGTGGTATGAAGCCGCCATGGAAACGCGCGAGCGCTACGAGCGGATCGCTCCCTTCTACGACCTGCTCGACCTGCCCTTCGAGCACGGGCGCTACCGGCGCATCCGGCCGCTCCTGTGGGAGGGCCTGGCGGGCCGGCTCCTCGATGCGGGGGTCGGGACGGGGCGCAACATGCCGTTCTACCCGCGACGCGCCGAGGTCGTGGGCGTCGACCTCAGCCCGGCCATGCTCGCCCGGGCCGAGGCGCGCCGGCGCGGGCTCGGGATTCCGGTCGAGCTGCGGCCGATGGACGTGACCCGGCTCGAGTTTCCCGACGCCTCGTTCGACGGGGCGGTCGCGACCTTCCTGTTCTGCGTGCTGCCCGAGCCGCTGCAGGTGCCGGCTTTGCGCGAGCTCGGCCGCGTGGTGAAGCCCGGGGGGCCGATCCGCCTTCTCGAATACGTGCGGCCGACCGGAGCGCTGCGCCGCGCGCTCGCCCGCCTGTGGGAGCCCTGGATGGCCTGGGCCTACGGGGCGGGGTTCGACCGCCGCACCGAGGCGCACGTGCCGGAGGCGGGGCTCGTCATCGAGGAGAGCCGCTTCGTCGTCGACGACCTGATCAAGCTGCTGCGCCTGCGGGCGCCGTAATCCCCGGCACTTGTAAATACAAAATATAAGCAAGTGCATTTACGCGAGGGGCGATTCCGTGTAAAGAGTCTGTGGCGACCGACAGGCGAGACCCATGCCGCTCAATATCCGCGACCCCCGCGCCGCCGTGCTGGCTCGAGACCTGGCGAGGCGTCGCGGCACGACGATGACCGAAGCGATCATCACGGCGCTCGAGGCCGAGATCGAGCGCGAGCGGAGTCGCAAACCTTTGGCAGCGCGACTTGGCGCCATCGCCGACGATCTGGCGAGGCAAGCAAGGCCCGGTGGACGGCGTATGACCCGAGAGGAGATCGACGAATTCTGGGAGCCGTGATCCCATGTTCATCGACAGTTCGGCGCTCGTTTCACTCCTCGCCCGCGAGCCGGATAGGCTGCGCATTGTGTCGGCGATCGACAGCGCGACGGTCCGGCGGACCACGCCGTTGGTGCGGTTGGAGACTGCAATGGTGCTCTCCACCCTGCTGAATTTGGATCCCGAGGCCGCGAGCGCCGCGATCACGGCCGCGCTCGACGAAGCCGACGTCGAGGTCGTGCCGATCACGGACGAGATTGCGCGGGCCGCGGTCACGGCCTTCGCCCGCTATGGGAAGGGGCGCGGCCATCCCGCGCGGTTGAACCTCGCCGATTGCCTGATCTACGCCGCCGCGAAATCCGCCGATGCGCCGCTCCTCTTCATCGGCGACGACTTCTCCCGCACCGACGTCGCGAGCGTGCTCGACGATCCACGCCCGACGGCGCCCTGACGCCATGTGGCAGAACTCCCGGGCGCCTGCGTCGTTCGGACGGAAGGCCCGAACGGGCGATGCGAAGGAGGCGCGCATGACCGTGACCCGCAGCGAAGCGCAGGCGATCCTGGGCGGCGTCGACGAGCAGGTTCTGGCCGACGTGATCGCCACCGGCGCGACCCCGGCCGAGCTCGCCGAGGCGCAGGCCTGGGTCGAGAACGACGACGCCATGCTCGACGAGGGCCGCCCGATCCCGACCGGGCGGGTGGCCGAGCTGATCGAGATCCTGGAGGACATCGAGGAGGCGCCCGAGCCGGCCTGATCCCGGGCCCGGGGGCCGTCGCCCGACTCGACATCGGGGCGGCGGCCCGGCACAGGAACGCGGGACGGGGCACGGGTCCCGCCGCGAGGCCGTCGGCCTTGCCTCGGGGGCGAAGCCGATGCGCAGGCCTGCCTTCATCGCGCTGCTCATCGGCGTCGCCGGGGTCAGCCCGCTCGGCATCAACATGTACCTGCCCTCGATGCCCGGGATGGCGCGGGCGCTCGGGGCGGACTTCGCCACCGTCCAGCTGACCCTCTCGCTCTACCTCGCGGCGATGGCCGTCGGCCAGCTGATCGTCGGCCCGCTCTCCGACCGGTTCGGCCGCCGCCCCGTGCTGCTCGGCGGACTCCTGGTCTTCGTGCTCGGCTCCGCCGTCTGCCTCGCCGCGCCGAGCGTCGGGATCCTGATCGCCGGGCGGGTCGTCCAGGCGCTCGGCGGCTGCGCCGGCATCGCGCTGACCCGGGCCATGGTCGCCGACCTCTACGGGCGCGACCAGGCGGCCAGCATGCTCGCCTACGTCACCATGGGCATGGCGGTGGCGCCGATGATCGCCCCGACGATCGGCGGCGTGCTCGAGACCCTGCACGGCTGGCGCGCCACCTTCGCCTTCCTGACCGGCTACGGCGGCCTCATCCTCCTCCTGTCGGCCCTCTTTCTGGCCGAGACGCACCGGGACCGGGGCGGGGCCGGCGGGGTCGGCAAGCTCCTGCGCAGCTATCCGGGCCTTTTTCGCTCCCGCCTCTTCTGGGGCTACGCCCTGACGAACGGCTTCGTCTCGGCGGTGTTCTTCGCCTTCCTGGCCGGGGCACCCTTCGTGGTGATCGAACTTCTTGGCCGCAGCCCGGCGGAGTACGGCGCCTGGTTCGCCTTCGTGCCGTGCGGCTACATCCTCGGCAACTTCGCCACCGGGCGGCTCGCCACCCGGTTCGGGCCGGACCGGCTGATCCTCGTCGGCACGCTCATGCTCCTCGCCAGCGTCGGCGCGATGGCGGCCGCCTTCGGCGCCGGCTTCGCCCATCCGGCGGCGATGTTCTGCCCGATGTTCTTCATGGGGGTGGCGAGCGGGCTCGTCCTGCCGAGCGGCGTCGCCGGGGCGGTGAGCGTGAAGCCCGAGGTCGCGGGCGCCGCGGCCGGCCTGTCCGGCAGCCTGCAGATGGCCTTCGGCGCCGCCGTCGCCCCGGTGGTCGGCGCGGCCCTCGGCGCGACCGTCTGGCCGCTCGCCGGGATCATGGCCGCCTGCGCGGCCCTCGCCATCGCCTGCTTCGTCGTCGGCGTCGGCGCGAGGCCCGGTCGGGCCGTGTGATCCGCCGAAGGTGCGCACTTCGATCCCGTCGCCCGAGCGAGGAGCGCTACCACCCGTCGTCGCGGTGTGTCACGGTAGCTTCCGTCGAGTGTGCGTGCCCCTGACACTTCCTCTGACCTTGGTCCGGCCCGCTTGCGCTGCGGAATGCGCAATGGAGAGCATCTCATGGCCTTCGATGTTCTGGACGGCCCGAACATGCCGAAGCCCCTCGGCCCCTACTCCCAGGCGATCCGGGCGGCAGGGCTGATCTTCGTGGCGGGCCAGCCCGGCCTTCACCCCGATACGGGCGCGGTCGCCGCCACCTTCGAGGAGCAGGCGCGGCAAGCGTTCGAAAACCTCGGCGCCGTTCTGCACGCCTCGGGCAGCTCGATGGCGAAGGTCGTGAAGACGACCATCTTCCTCGCCGATCAGGCCAAGTTCCCCGAACTGAACGCCCTTTACCGGGAGTTCTTCCCCGAGCGGCCGCCCGTTCGCTCCACCCCCGTGGTGGCACTGCCGCGGGGCCTGTTGATCTCGATCGATTGCATCGCGGTCGCGTAGCGCCCGCCGCTTCGAAGCGAGAATCACCTGCGCGCGGTCCAGCGATCGTGGTGCCCCTGGCCGGGCTCGAACCAGCACGGTGTCTCCACCACCTGATTTTGAGTCAGGCGCGTCTACCCATTCCGCCACAGGGGCCGCGGTCCGGCTAACATGGGGATGCGGGTCGACGCAACGCGGCGACTTCGCGCCGCATCGGGAAACGCGCCCCCGGGGCCTACGTTCGACGGACCGATCGGCCGCCGCCCGCGGCTCCATCGAGCCCGATCCAGCCCGAGACCCCATGACCGCCCTCGCCCGCCTGACCGAACCGCGCATCGCGGCGGCGCTCATCCTCCTCGGCGCCGGGGCGACGATCGGCGCGGCGCTCGCCTTCGAGCATCTCGGCGGCTACCGGCCCTGTCCGCTCTGCCTGTGGCAGCGCTGGCCCTATTACGTGGGGCTCCCCGTGGCCTTCGGCCTGTTCCTGTGGGGGCCGAACCGGCCGGGCGCCGGCCTCGGATTCGCGGCGCTTTGCGCCATCTTCCTCGTCAGCGCCGGGCTCGGCGCCTACCATTCCGGCGTCGAATGGGGCTGGTTCCTCGGCCCGAGCGACTGCGCCGCCGCCGCCCGACCCGCCGCGCCGGCCGGGATGGCGGATTTCCTGCGTCAGCTCGAGACGACGCGGGTGGTGAGCTGCACCGAGGCGGCCTGGCGCTTCCTCGGCGTGTCGATGGCGGGCTGGAACGCGCTGATCTCCGCCGGGATCGCCGGGCTCGCGGCGCTCGCCCTCGTCAAGCCGCGGTCGTGGCCGGCCTGACCTGGACGCAGGCGGCGGTCGCCGGGGTGCCGCTGCGGCGCTATGTCGGCCGGGTCGGCGCGATCGAGGTCGGCGCGGTGGAATGGGACGGCTCGAACCGCCTGTGGACGTGGTCGAGCCCGCTCGCCGAGGACGCCTGGGGCCACGCCCCGACGCAGGAGGGCGCCCAAAGGGGCTTCGAGGCGTGGCTGCGCGGCTGGCTCGAGAATTTTCGCGACCTCTGAGCCCTCACGGCTCGAGCTCGGTGTCCCAGTACAGGTAGTCGAGCCAGCTCTCGTGAAGGTAGTTCGGCGGAAACAGGCGGCCGTTGCGGTGCAGGTCGTGCAGGCTCGGCGCGAAGGGCGGCTGGTGCGGCCACATCTCGACGTCGCCGGCGAGGCGGTCGCCCTTGCGCAGGTTGCAGGGCGAGCAGGCGGTGACGACGTTGTCCCAGGTGGTCTGCCCGCCCTTGGAGCGGGGCAGCAGGTGGTCGAAGGTGAGGTCCTCCCGGGAGCCGCAATACTGGCAGGTGAAGCGGTCGCGGAGGAAGACGTTGAACCGCGTGAAGGCGGGCTGGCGGGAGGGGCGGACGTAGCTCTTCAGCGAGACGACGGAGGGCAGCCGCATCTCGAAGCTCGGACTTCGGACCGTCTTGTCGTACTCGGAGACGATGTTGACCCGGTCGAGGAAGACGGCCTTGATCGCGTCCTGCCAGCACCAGATGGACAGGGGATAGTAGCTCAGCGGCCGGTAATCGGCGTTGAGCACCAGCGCCGGGCAGGCCTCCGCACGCACTGCAGGCTGGACGTGGACCGTCACGCCACCTCCGAGGAATCGAAGCAGCTCCTTATGTAGGGGGTGTTTGGCCCAATTGTGAAGGTCGGCGGCCTGCGCCACCGCGTCGCCCACAAGGTTCCTGTGAAATCGCCCGGTTCAGCGGGTCGGGACCGGGGTTTCGCCCCGGTAGTCGTAGAAGCCGCGCTTGGTCTTGCGGCCGAGCCAGCCGGCCTCGACGTACTTCACGAGAAGCGGGCAGGGCCGGTACTTGGTGTCGGCGAGGCCCTCGTGCAGGACCTGCATCACCGACAGGCAGGTGTCGAGGCCGATGAAGTCGGCGAGCTGGAGCGGCCCCATCGGGTGGTTGGCGCCCAGCCGCATGGCCGTGTCGATCGCCTCGACGTTGCCGACGCCCTCGTAGAGGACGTAGATCGCCTCGTTGATCATCGGCAGGAGGATGCGGTTTACGATGAAGGCGGGGAAATCCTCCGCCACGGTCGCGGTCTTGCCGAGCCGGGCGACGAGGTTCTTCGCCGCCTCGAAGGTCGGGTCCTAGGTGGCGATGCCCCGGATCAGCTCGACGAGCTGCATCGCCGGGACCGGGTTCATGAAGTGGACGCCGATGAAGCGTTCGGGCCGGTCGGTCGCCGCCGCGAGGCGGGTGATCGAGATCGAGGACGTGTTGGTGGCGATGATGGCGTCGGGCCGCAGCGCCGGCGACACGGTGTTGAAGATGCGCCGCTTGACCTCCTCGTTCTCGGTCGCGGCCTCGATGACCATGTCGCAATCGGAGAAGTCGTCGTAGCTCTTCGCCGGCCTGATCCGGGCGAGCGCCGCCTGGCGGTCCTCCTCCGAGATGGTGCCGCGGGCGACCTTGCGGGCGAGGTTGCCGTTGATCGTGGCGAGCCCCTCGTTGATCTTCTCCTCGCTGATGTCGTGCAGGCGCACGTCGAGGCCGGCGAGCGCGCAGACATGGGCGATGCCGTTGCCCATCTGCCCGGCCCCGATCACGCCGACGGTGCGGATCTCGGTGGGGACGCCGGAGCCGATCCGGGATTGGCGCAGCCGGTCCATCTAGCGGCCCGCCTTGGCGAGTTCCTGCTCCAGCTCGGGCAGGACCTGGAAGAGGTCGCCGACGAGGCCGTAATCGGCGACCTGGAAGATCGGCGCCTCCTCGTCCTTGTTGATGGCGACGATGACCTTGGAGTCCTTCATCCCGGCGAGGTGCTGGATGGCGCCGGAGATGCCGACGGCGATGTAGAGGTCGGGCGCCACCACCTTGCCGGTCTGGCCGACCTGCCAGTCGTTGGGGGCGTAGCCCGCGTCGACCGCCGCCCGCGAGGCGCCGATCGCCGCCCCGAGCCGGTCGGCGACGGGCTCGATCACCTTCTTGAAGTTCTCGCTCGAGCCGAGGGAGCGCCCGCCCGAGACGACGATGCGGGCGCTCGTCAGCTCCGGCCGGTCGGACTTGGCGATCTCCTCGCCCTTGAAGGTGGAGACGCCCGGATCCGCGGCCGCCTGGACGGCCTCGATCGGCGCCTGCCCGCCCTCGCCCGCCGGCTGGAAGGCGGCCGTGCGCACGGTGATCACCTTCTTGGCGTCGGTCGCCTGGACGGTCTGGATGGCGTTGCCGGCGTAGATCGGCCGCTCGAAGGTGTCGGGCGCGACGACCTTGATGATGTCGGACACCTGCATCACGTCGAGGAGCGCGGCGACCCGGGGCATCACGTTCTTGCCCGTGGTCGTGGCGGGGGCGACGATCGCCTCGTACGGGCCGGCGATCGCCGCGACGAGGGCCGCGCTCGGCTCCGCCAGCATGTGGTCGTAGCGCGCGTCGTCGGCGAGGAGGACCTTCTCGACCCCCTCGAGCCGGGCGGCGGCCTCCGCCGCGGGGCGGCAGCCGGGCCCGGCCACCAGCACGTGGACCGGGGCCCCGAGCGCCCGGGCCGCGGTCAGCGCCTTGTGGGTGACGTCCTTGAGGGAGGCGTTGTCGTGTTCGGCGACGAGGAGGGTGGGCATCCGGGTTCTCTTCGGGCCGGCGTCAGAGCACGCCGGCTTCGACCTTGAGCTTCTGCACGAGTTCGGCGGCGGAGGCGACCTTGACCCCGGCCTTGCGGCCGCCGGGCTCCACCGTCTTCACGACCTTCAGGCGCGGGGCGACGTCGACGCCGAGGGCCTCCGGCGAGGTCTCGTCGAGGGGTTTCTTCTTGGCCTTCATGATGTTGGGCAGCGAGGCGTAGCGCGGCTCGTTGAGGCGCAGGTCCGTGGTGACGATCGCCGGCAGCTTGAGCGACACCGTCTGCAGGCCCCCGTCGACCTCGCGGGTCACGTCGACCGACCCGTCGCCGACGGCGATGCGGTAGGCGAAGGTGCCCTGCGGCCAGCCGAGCAGGGCGGCGAGCATCTGGCCGGTCTGGTTGGAATCGTCGTCGATCGCCTGCTTGCCCAGGATGACGAGTTGCGGGCTCTCGTTGTCGACCACCTTCTTCAGGATCTTGGCGACGGCGAGGGGCTCGACCGCCTGGTCGGTCTTGACCAGGATGCCCCGGTCGGCGCCCATGGCGAGCGCGGTGCGGATCGTCTCCTGCGCCTGCTGCGGGCCGATCGAGACGGCGACGATCTCGGTCGCCTTGCCCTGCTCCTTCATCCGGATCGCCTCCTCGACGGCGATCTCGTCGAAGGGGTTCATCGACATCTTCACGTTGGCGAGCTCGACGCCCGAGCCGTCCGGCCGGACCCGGATCTTGACGTTGTAGTCGACGACCCGCTTGACGGGCACGAGAACCTTCATGGCGTCCTTCCTGGGGGCCGGGCCCGCGCCCCGGGCGCGCGTCGGCGCCGCGGGCCCGCGGCCCTGCGAAAAACGAGGCCCGGACCTAACGACGGCGGTCGCGGATTGTCAACGCGCGACGGGCACTTGAGGTGCTCACGCGGGCGGCGCGGGTCCCATCTTCAGCCGCGCGATGACCGGGTCGTAGCGCCGGCGCATGAGCGGGACGAGCACCGCCCCGGCGACGAGGCCGCCGAGATGGGCGAACCAGCCGACATTGTCGTCGCCGCCGAAGAAGGCGGCGAGGAGCTGGAGCAGGATCCAGAAGCCGATGGCGAAATAGGCCGGCAGCCGCAGCGGGATGCCCTTCAGGAACAGGCCCCAGATCTTCACCCGCGGATAGAGCAGGAGATAGGCCGCGACGACGCCGGAGACCGCGCCGGAGGCGCCGATCAGGGGCCGCGTCGATTCCGGGTCCATCCAGGCATGCGCCAGCCCCGCCGCGATCCCGCACAGGACGAAGAACACGAGGAAGCGCAGGTGGCCCATGGCGTCCTCGACGTTGTCGCCGAACACCCAGAGGAACAGCATGTTGCTGCCGAGATGCAGGATGGACCCGTGCAGGAAGATGCTGGTCACCAGCGTCAGGTGGGTGGGCACGGGCAGGCCGGCGGGGGCCTCGTAGCCGAACAGCACCGCGGGGGTCAGGCCGAGCCCGGCGAAGAACCACTCCTCGTGCACGTAGACGAGGCCGAAGACGGTCAAAAGGTAGGCCACGATGCAGACCGCGACGAGGCCGCGGGTCGCCACCGGCGCCTCCAGATGCTTCAGGGGCACGCCGTCGTAGATCGGAAGGAACATCGGTGATCCGCCTCGGCCCGCCGCAGCGCGCCTACCGATTGTGACCGGGACGCCAGAGAACGTCGAGGGCGCCGTTGCGGTTCGCGGCCCGCGCCGCGACGAAGAGCAGGTCGGAAAGGCGGTTGAGGTACTTCAGCGCCGGAGGCGAGACCCGCTCGCCGGGCATCGCCGACAATTCGACGGCGAGGCGCTCGGCCCGCCGGCATACGGTGCGGGCGAGGTGCAGGGCCGCCGCCGCGGGCGTGCCGCCCGGCAGGACGAAGGAGCGCAGCGGCGGGATGTCCCGGTTGAGGGCGTCGATCTCGCGCTCGAGCCGCTCGACCTGCGCCTCGACGATGCGCAGGGGCTCGTGCCCGAGGGGCTTTTCCGTCTCCGGGGTGGCGAGGTCGGCGCCGAGATCGAACAGGTCGTTCTGGATGCGGGCGAGGATATCGTCCAGGGCCGGCTGGTCCGCGGTGTGCAGCCGGGCGAGGCCGATGCAGGCGTTGGTCTCGTCGACGGTGCCGAAGGCGGCGATGCGCGGATCGTCCTTGCGCCGGCGCTCGCCGGTGACGAGGCCGGTCGTGCCGTCATCGCCGGTGCGGGTGTAGATGCGGTTGAGGGCGACCATGGTCAGAAGGTGTAGCCGAGCCGGGCGCCGATATTGGTGAGGCCGCGGTTCTGCGCGCACAGGCCCACGTTGGTCAGGTGCTCGATCGTGGCGACGAGGCTCCACTGTCCGCCGAGCCGCACCCCGACCGAGCCGGACTCGCGGAAGGCCGGGGAGCAGCCGAGGGCGGTGCGGTCCGGCGGCGGGGGAAGCGGGCCGGTCGGGGCGTTGTGGAGCGCGCCGCCGACGCTCGCCTCGATGAAGATCCGCGGGGTGAGGTCGATGCTCCAGGTCAGCCCGGCATAGCCGTAGCTGGTGCGGCCGTCGAAGTTGAGGCTCGCGCCGACATGCGGCCGGGGCACGAAATAGCTCGTGAACAGGTCCGCCGGCGTGAACGGCTTGGCGAACAGGATCTCGCTCGAGAGGTTGGCGGCGCCCCGCTCCCGCCCCCAGGGATCGTGGGCGGTCGCGCCGATGCGCATTTCGGAAACGAGGCTCATCGGCCGGGCCGGCACCTGGTAGGCGGGGCCGAGGGGCTCGGCCCAGGCCGGGGCGGCCAGGATCGTCAGGGCGGCGAGACCCGTGCCGACCGACGCTGACCGCATGCGCACCTTCCCCCCACCCGGGCTCGTTATGGCCCGAAGGCCCGGTCTTTGCGGCTCAGGTTGGCGGAAAGTGTGGCCGAAACGTGTCCGCCCCCTCACAGCGCCCGCCACCACACCACGCCCATGATGACCACGATGGCGAGGAACTGGAGCAGGACGCGGGTGCGCATCAGCCGCTGGGAGACGTTCGCGCTGCCGCCCCGCATCATGTTGACGAGACCGAGCAGCAGGACGCCCGCGACCATGGCCACGGCCACGGGCACGAGCGTGGAGACGAAGGTGTTCATCGCTCGCCTTCAACGCCGGGGGGCCGCGGGTGTCAACCCGCGGGTCCGGTCAGCGCGGGCGCAGCAGGCGCTCGAAATATTCGAGCTCCTCCCGCGGCCGGGTCGGGTCGCCGAGCTTGCGCCGCAGCTCCTCCATGATCTGGCGCGCCCGCTCGGCGGCCGAGACGGAGGGGACGCGCACGCGCCCGTCCGAGAAGTCGCGGCTGCGGGTCGGCCGCCCGAGGGGGTCGTTGTCGCGCTGGCCGGCGCGCTGGCGCCCTTCGGGCGAGCCCGGCCCCGGCTGGCCGTCGGCCTGCTCGGTGCCGTCCCCGTCGCCCATCATCTGCTGCATCTGCTGGGCCATGCCTTGCGCGCCGCGCTGGAGCCCCTCGAGAGCGCGGCCCTGGGCGTCGACGGCCTGGCCCTCCTGGCCCTGTCCGAGGGCCTGGCCGGCCTCGCCCATGCTCTCCTCGGCCTCGCCGAGGCCCTGCTCCGGCTGCATGCCCATGCCGCGCATGCGCCGCTGCAGCTCCTGCAGGCGGTCGCGCAGGGCCTGCTGGCGCTGCTGGAGCGCCTGGTCGCCGTCGGCCTGCTCCTGACCCTCGCCCTGCTCGCCCTGCTGTCCCTGCTGGCCGCGCTGCTGCGGGCCACGCTGGCCCTGCTGGCGCTGACCCTGCTGCTGACGCCCCTGCTGCTGGCGCTGCATGCGCCGCTGCTGGCCCTGCCGGAAAGTGTCGTCGCGCAGCTGCTGCTGCTCGCGGATCATCTCGTCGAGCTCGTTCATGGCCTGGTCCATCTCGCGGGTGAGCGGATCGGTCATGCGGCTGTTGGGACGGGCGGTCTGCAGGTTCTCCAGGATGTTGCGCAGCTGGTCGAGGAGGCGCTGCGCCTCGGCGACGTCGCCGCGGCGCATCATCTCCTCGATCTCGTTGAGCATGCGGTTGAGGTCGTCGGGGGTGATGGTGCGCTCGGGGGAGCGCTGGTTCTGCTCCCCTTGCGCCTGCTGCTGCTGTTGCTCGCGCTGCATGCGCTCGGCGAATTCCCGCAGGAAGCGGTCCATGGCCGCGCGCAGCTCCTCCGTGAGCCGCTTGATCTCGTTCTGGTCGGCCCCGCGCTCGAGCGCCTCGCGCAGGCGCTCCTGCGCCGCCCTCAGCTCGCGCTCGGCGTCGGAGAGATCGCCGTCCTCGATCTGGACCGCCATGGTCCACAGCCACTCGGCGACCTCGGTCAGCTGGGCGTCGGTGCGGGCCCGGCGGTAGCGGTCGGCGGCGAGCTTCAGGCCGAGGAAGACGCCCCATTGCGGCGTGAAGCGCTCCGGCTCGATTAGGAGGGCATCGAGGGCGGTCTGGACCGGCTTGCGGTCGTCCGGGTCGAGGACGATCTTGCGCCGCTGCTCCACGAGCGCCTTGGCGAGGGGCTTCGTGAACGGGCGCTGCGGCAGGACGAAGTCGATCGTCTCCGTGCGCCCCTCCTGGCCGGCCTCGTCCTTGGCGACGAGGGCGAGCTTCACGCGGGCGCCGGCCCAGGGATGTTCGCTCAGGTCCACGGTCGAGCGCACGTCGGCCTCGCCGTGGTTGTCCGGCGGCAGCGCCAAAGCCATCCGCGGGGCCGGGACGAGGGTGCGGCGGCCCGAATAGCCCTCGCCGCGGGCGACGAGGCCCTCCATCGCCACGACGCCGTAATCGTCCTTGGCCCGGTAGGTCAGGGTGAAGGTGCCGCGGGCGTTGGTCTCCGGCGGGGCGGCGTAGCTCACCTCCGGCGGCAGGTCCGGGATCGCCTCGATGCGCAGGCGCACGCCGGAGAGCCCGGCGCGGACGGCGAGCTCGGCGTCGCCGGTGAGCTCGAAACGCTGCTCGCGCAGGTCGGGCTTGGGGTTCTCCGGCCCCGGCTGGGCGGCGAGACCGGCGCCGGGGGTGACCGCCACGTCGCCCTTGCCGGCGACGCGAACCACCACGGTCGAGCGCACCGGCGCGCGCAGGCGCTGCTCGCCCCCGGCGAGGTCGATCATCAGGGGCGGCGTGCGGGTGTAGAGGGGCGGGTCGATCCAGCCGTCGATGCGCAGGGTCGGGCCCGGCGCCGCGGGGGCGCGCCAGTCGAAGGCGGCGGCGAGGCGGGTCCACGCCTCCGGGCCGGCGAGGAAGGCGCTCGCGACCACCGCGACGACGGCGGCGCCGCGCACCGCGTAGCGGTCCCGGCGGGGCATGTCCGGCCGGGGCGGGGCGACGCGCAGGCGGGCCACGGCGGCCTCGGCGCGACGCCGGTGCAGCTCCCAGAGGGTGCGCGATCCCGGATCCGCGGCACCGAGGGCGAGGCTGTCCTCGAGGGCGCGGGCGGGGCCGTGCCGCAGCCCGGTGTCGCGGTCGAGCCGGTCGAGGGCCGCGGTGCGCTCGGGACGGCGCACCCACAGCATCGGCCACAGCGAGGCGAGGAGGGCGAGCCCGAACAGGGCGAGGCCCACCATGCGCCAGGCCGGCGCCAAATCGAGCCAAAGGCCGAGCCAGGAGGCGATCAGGAAGGCGAGGACGACGCCGAGGGGCCACCACAAGGCGGGCCAGGCCCGCTCCCACCAGATCGCCGCGCGGGCGCGGGCGACCAGGCGATCGAGTCGCTGCTGGAGGGAGGGAGCGCCCCGACTCGGGTCGGCGCCCGTGGGGCTTTCGCGATCGTCCATCGATCCTCCTGCCGCGACAACGCGCGGTCCGCTCCCCCGGGTCCGAAGTTAGCACGCGGCGCCGCCCGCACCAGGGGGCGCGGCGTGCGCCCGGTCAGCGCAGCTTCGCCCGCCGCAGGCGGCGATAGACCGCGACGGCCATCACGAGGCCGAGAGCGGCCTGCGCGAGGGGCAGGAAGGAGGGACCCGCCCCGGGCACGAGGACCGGCAGGACCGCGAGGAGCGCCTTGGCGAGGAGGGCGGCGACCGCGAAGGTCGCCGCGGCGATGAGCAGCGCGATGAATTCGTCCATGCACGCCTCCGACAGGCGCGCCATGCTCGGCCCGCCATGGTTAACGATCCGTAAATGCAAGCGGCGTACCAGAGCGTGGCCGTACCCGCAGGGCGTTTTCCCCGGGGAAAAGCGCCACCGCATCGCCGCAATCCTGCTGTTGAAGGCCGGAAAGGCTCGTGGGGAGCAGAAGATGTGGCACGACGGGTCCGGCGCCGGTCGCGGCGGCGGCGCGAGCGAGATGTGGCGCAGCCTGCGCCAGATCGAGCGCGCGGTGACCGAAATCGAAGCCTGCAAGCGCGAACGGGCGCAGAGCCCGGTGATCGAGGCGCGGGGTCGCCTCGCCTTCTTCTATTTCCGCAAGGATCGCCCGCAGCCGCGCAGCGAGGAGCCGGTGCGCTGACGCGCGCCGCTCAGGCGAGCCAGTCCGGCAGGCGGTCCATCCCGATCAGCGCGTCGAGGCTCTGGCGCGGACGCACCACGGCGAATTCCTCCCCGCGCACGAGCACCTCCGGCACGAGGGGGCGCGTGTTGTAGGTGCCCGCCTGGACCGCCCCGTAGGCCCCCGCCGTCATCACCGCCAGAAGCTCGCCCGGCTCGACGAGCGGGATGCGCCGGCGATGCGCGAAATAGTCGCCGCTCTCGCAGACCGGCCCGACCACGTCGGCGACGAGGTCGGCGGTGTCGGCGCTCGGCTCCACGACCGGCCGGATGTCGTGATGGGCGTCGTAGAGGGTCGGCCGGATGAGGTCGTTCATCCCGGCGTCGACGATGACGAAGTCGCGGCCCTCGCCCTGCTTCACGTAGACGACCCGGGTCACCAGGATGCCGGCGTTGCCGGCGATCATGCGGCCGATCTCGAAGACCAGCGTGAGGCCGAGCCCCTCGGTCCGGCGCTTGATCATGGCGGCGTAGGCCGCGGGATCCGGCGGGGGCTCCTCGTCCTCCCGGTAGGGGATGCCGAGGCCGCCGCCGAAGTCGATGTGCCGCAGGCGGTGGCCGGCGCCCATCAGGTCGCGGGCGAGCTCGACGAGCAGCGCGACCGCGTTGTCGAAGGGGGAGAGGTCGGTGATCTGGCTGCCGATATGCATGTCGACGCCGACCACCTCGAGCCCCGGCAGGGCGGCGGCGCGGGCGTAGACCTCCCGGGCCCGCGAGATCGGGATGCCGAACTTGTTCTCCGACTTGCCGGTCGAGATCTTTCGGTGGGTGCGGGCGTCGACATCCGGGTTGACCCGCACGGAGACCGGGGCGCGCAGGCCCTTGGCGACGGCGATCTCCGAGAGCGCCTCCATCTCGGGCTCGGATTCGAGGTTGAAGCACAGGATGCCGGCATCGAGGGCGGCGGCCATTTCGGGGCGGGTCTTGCCGACGCCGGAGAAGACGATGCGCTCGCCGGGCACTCCCGCCGCGAGGGCACGGCGCAGCTCGCCCTCGGACACGATGTCCATGCCGGCGCCGAGCCGGGCGAGGGTCTTCAGGACCGCCTGGTTGGCGTTGGCCTTGACCGCGTAGCACACGAGGGCGTCGCGATCGGCGAAGGCGTCCGCGAAGACCCGGTAGTGCCGCTCGAGGGTGGCGGTGGAATAGCAGTAGAACGGCGTGCCGACCGCCTCGGCGATGCGGCGGAGGTCGACCTCCTCGGCGTGGAGGACGCCGCCCCGGTAGGCGAAATGGTGCATCGGCTCAGAGCAGGCCGTCGAGGACGAAGGGCTGGTCGGGGACGGTGTAGCCGCGCCGCCGGGCCGCCGCGGCCGAGCTGCTCGGCGCCGCCGGCTGCGCCGTCGGCAGGGGGGTGAATACGGTGCTCTCCTGGCGCTGCGGCTGGAGATCCTCGTCGTCCTCGCGGGCGACGGCGTCCGCCTGCGCCTGGGTCTGCGTCTGCCCGGGCGCGGCCGCCCGCGGCGGCTCGAGCGGACCGCGCCGCCCGCACGCCGCCAGGACCAGGATCACCGCCGCGCAGACCAGAACCCCGCGCACCGCACCGGAAACCATGAGGGACCCTCGAAAAAGCCGGCGCACCATAGCGGCAGAGGTTTAAGGAAGCGAGAGCCCGCGCGCGGGGGCCGCGTTGTTCGCCGGCGCTCCCGCCTTGCGCGGCCCGGGGCCGGGGGATGGGGCGTTCGGACGGCAAAAAGCCCGCCTGGATTTCTCCTGGCGGGCTTTTTTGGTGTTTGGTTGCGGGGACAGGATTTGAACCTGTGACCTTCAGGTTATGAGCCTGACGAGCTACCGGGCTGCTCCACCCCGCGGCATGGCATGGTGAGTGGCGAATGGCGAATGG
>DATLFZ010000074.1:0-2907 GCA_035540795.1 Beijerinckiaceae bacterium
CTGCGGGAGGCCAAGTCCGGCATCACCTTCGCCGAGGACTACGCCAAGCTCGGCTTCCGCTGCCAGGTGCACGGGGCGCCGACCCTCGACCCGGAGGGCGCCGTCGACCGGCGCGCCATGCGCTTCCACGGCGGCGGCAGCGGCTGGAACCACGTCGCCATGGACCAGGCGATCCGGGACAGCGGGCTCGAGGAGCGCGACGTCTCCAACGAGCGCACCGGCATCATCATGGGCTCGGGCGGCCCCTCGACCCGCACGGTGGTCGAGGCGGCGGACGTCACCCGCAGCAAGGGGCCGAAGCGGGTCGGGCCGTTCGCGGTGCCGAAGGCCATGTCCTCGACCGCCTCGGCGACGCTCGCCACCTGGTTCAAGATCAAGGGCGTCAACTATTCGATCTCGTCCGCCTGCGCGACCTCGAACCACTGCGTCGGCAACGCCTACGAGCTCATCCAGTGGGGCAAGCAGGACGTGATCTTCGCCGGCGGCTGCGAGGAGCTCGACTGGACCCTGTCGGTCCTGTTCGACGCCATGGGGGCGATGTCCACGCGGTACAACGACCGCCCGGCGACCGCCTCGCGGGCCTACGACGTCAACCGGGACGGCTTCGTCATCGCCGGCGGCGCCGGGGTGCTCGTGCTCGAGGAACTGGAGCACGCCAAGGCCCGCGGCGCCCGCATCTACGGCGAGATCGCCGGCTACGGCGCCACCTCCGACGGCTACGACATGGTCGCGCCCTCGGGCGAAGGCGCCGTGCGCTGCATGCGCCAGGCCCTCGCCACCGTGAAGGCGCCGGTCGACTACATCAACCCGCACGCCACCGCGACGCCCGTCGGCGACGTGAAGGAGATCGAGGCCCTGCGGGAGGTGTTCGGCGCGGACAAGTGCCCGCCGATCTCGGCGACCAAGTCCCTCACCGGCCATTCCCTCGGCGCCACCGGGGTGCAGGAGGCGATCTACTCGCTCCTGATGATGAACAGCGGCTTCATCTGCGAGAGCGCCAACATCGAGGAGCTCGATCCCGCCTTCGCCGACATGCCGATCGTGCGCAAGCGCATCGACGACGCCAAGATCGGCTGCGTCCTGTCGAACTCGTTCGGCTTCGGCGGCACCAACGCGACCATCGTGATCAAGCATCCGGACGCCTGAGGCCCGATTCCGTTCGGGAACTGACCCAGTTTTACCTCCTGCCCGCGCGGGGCGCGTGGACAGCGGCGGGGCGGACCGGTTAAGTGCGGCGCAAAGCCGTCACTTTCGGCCGGGAGGGGGCCCTCGTGGGACTGATGCAGGGCAAGCGCGGCCTCGTCATGGGCGTCGCGAACGACCATTCGATCGCCTGGGGCATCGCCAGGACGCTCGCCGCCCACGGCGCGACTTTGGCCTTCACCCACCAGGGCGAGGCGCTCGGCAAGCGGGTCGAGCCTCTCGCCCGCTCGGTCGGGTCGGACCTGATCCTGCCCTGCGACGTGGAGGACCTCGCCTCCCTCGACCGGGTCTTCGACAGGCTCGACGAGGCCTGGGGCGGGCTCGACTTCCTCGTCCACGCCATCGCCTTCTCGGACAAGAGCGAGCTCAAGGGCCGCTACGCCGACACCACCCGCGAGAATTTCGCCCGCACCATGCTGGTGTCCTGCTTCGCCTTCACCGAGGCGGCGAAGCGCGCCGGGGCGCGGATGGGCGAGGGCGGGTCGATG
The DNA here is from genome assembly GCA_035540795.1 of Beijerinckiaceae bacterium. GTDB lineage: Bacteria > Pseudomonadota > Alphaproteobacteria > Rhizobiales > Beijerinckiaceae > JAJKJG01. Next base: position 1,692 of record DATLFZ010000074.1, read on the forward strand.
ATCACGCTCACCTTCGGCGGCTCGACCCGGGTCATGCCGAACTACAACGTCATGGGAGTCGCCAAGGCCGCGCTCGAAGCCTCGGTGCGCTACCTCGCGGCGGATTTCGGCCCGGCGGGGATCCGGGTCAACGCGCTCTCCCCGGGGCCCGTGCGCACCCTCGCCGGCGCCGGCATCGCCGATGCGCGGGCCATGTTCACGTTCCAGAAGGAGAACGCGCCCCTGCGCCGGTCGGTGAGCCTCGACCAGATCGGCGGGTCGGCGCTCTACCTCCTGTCCGATCTCGCCGGCGGCGTCACGGGGGAGATCCACTACGTGGATTGCGGCTACAACATCATCTCGATGCCGCACCCGACCGAGGGCAACGGCTCATAGGAGCCGGCCCGCGTGGGTCCACCAGCCCGGGCGGGCCCTCCCGATCCGGCCCGCCGCCTCCCGCGCCTCCTCCTCGTCGTCGAACAGGGCGAAGCACGTCGCCCCGCTGCCGCTCATCGACGCGTAGCGGGCGCCGGGCTCGGAGCCGAGCGCCGCGAGGACCGTGCCGACGGCCGGGGCCAGCTCGACCGCCGCCGCGATCAGATCGTTGCCGCGGGCGGCGAGGCTCGGGACGAGCCGGTCCGAATCGGAACGCCCCGGCGGATCCCGGCGCGGCGGCGGCCGCTCGGCATGGACCCGGAACACCGCCGCCGTCGCCAGGGGCACGCCCGGATTGACCAGGAGGACCGCCCGGCCGGCGAGGGAGGGGGCGTCGGCGAGGACCTCTCCGACCCCGGACACGAAGGCGGTCCGCCCCCGCAGGCAGGCCGGGACATCGGCGCCCAGCGCCGCGCCGAGGGATTCGAGCGCCGGGCGGGACAGGCCGAGCCTCCAGAAATCGTTGAGGAGCCGCAGGATCGCGGCGGCATCGGCCGAGCCGCCGCCGAGCCCCGCGGCGACGGGAATGCGCTTCGTGAGCCGGATGCGCGCCCTCGCCACGATCCCCGCCTCGCGGGCGAGGAGGGTCGCCGCCCGGTGGACGAGGTTCTCCTCCGTCGGGCCGGCCTCGCCGGCGAAGGGCCCGTCGCATGCGAGTTCGAGCCGCTCGCAGGGTGCGACCTCCACCGTGTCGGCGAGGTCGCAGAAGGCGACGAGGGAGTCGAGGAGGTGATAGCCGTTGGCGCGCCGGCCGACGACCCGAAGGTACAGGTTCAGCTTGGCCGGTGCCGCGGCCCGCGAG
>DATLFZ010000075.1:0-3876 GCA_035540795.1 Beijerinckiaceae bacterium
GGCGAGCGCCGCGGCGACGGCCGCGCCGATGCCGCCGGCGGCGCCGGTGACGATCGCGACGGGGCGGGAGGAGGACGGCATCGAGTCGAGGGCGAAGGCGGCGCGACCCTAGCGGCCTCGCGGCCGCTGCGCCAGCGGGCCCTTTCACTCCTCCGGGAAGCGGGCGAGGGCGGCGGAGAGCGGCGCGACGGCCTCCTCGGCCCGTCCGAACAGCGCGAAGAGCCGGCGGTAGCGCGCCCGCCGGTCCGGATCGGGCTCGTGGCGGGCGGCCGGGCGCGCGAGGGCCACCTGCGCGGCGGCGAGAGTGGGGAAATCGCCGAGCGCCGACCGCGCCGCCAGGGCGCAGCCGAGCAAGCCCGGCTCCGGGCAGGCGGTCGCGACCACCGGGCGCTCGCACACGTCGGCCTTGATCTGCCGCCAGGCGGCGTTGCCCGCGCCGCCGCCGCCGATGCGGATCTCGGCGACGCGGCGGCCCAGCGCGGCCTCGGCCCGCTCCAGCACGGTCCGGTTGAGGAAGGCGATGCCTTCCAGGATCGCCACGGCGGCGTCCGCGGCGCCGTGCCGGCGGTTGAGGCCGAGGAAGGCGCCGCGCAGGTCCGGGTTCCAGTGCGGGGTGCGCTCCCCTTGGAGATAGGGCAGGAACAGGAGCGGCTGGCGATCCCGCGGCGCGGCGAGGAGCGCGTCGAGGGCGGGTCCGACCGGGTCGCTCCGGCCGAGGAGCCCGAGGCCCCAGACGAGAGTGTCGCCTCCGTTCTGGCTCGGCCCCCCGAGCTGGTGGAGCCCGGGCCCCCAATCGACGGACAACAGCCCCGGCGCGGCGGCGGGGCGGTCCCAGACCGTCCCGAACACCTCCGTCGTCCCGGAGATGTTGTAGCCGAAGCCGTCGCGCAGCGCGCCGAGGCCGAGCACCGCGGCCCAGGTGTCGTTGCCGACCGCCACCACCGGCCGCCCGGCGAGGCGGTCGAAGGGAGGTGGGAGGTCGGGCCGGACCGCGGCGATGCCCTCCCCCGGCACCAGCGCCTCCGGCACGAGGTGCATCGGTAGGCCGAGCGCCTCGATGAGCGAACGTCCTTCGTGCGGCCGGGCCGCCGCGAGGAGGCGTGCCGACGACACGGTGTCGGTCACGGCGCGTCCGGTGAGGCGGTGGTTCAAAAAATCCTTCGGCTCGAGCACGGTCGCGACCCGGGCCAGGACCTCCGGCTCCTGCGCCTGGAGCCACATCAGCCGCGCGACCGGATGGAAGGCGTTGAGCTGCGCCCCCTCGGGATGGTCGAGCCCTTCCGCCGCCGCGAGCGCCCCGGCGCGGGCGTCGCGCCAGGTGATGGCCGGGCGCACGGGCCGACCGCCCGCATCGAGGAAGACCTGGGTCCGGGTGAAGCCGGTGATCGCCACCGCCTTCGCCGCGCCGAGGTCGGCGCCTTGCGCGAGCTGGGCGAGCGCGCTTTCCAACGCCGCCCACCAGGTCTCGGGATCGACCTCGCCGGTATCGCCGACCCCCGGCTCGACCGCGATCGGCCCGAGGTCGCCGTCCGGGCCGACGAGGGCGGCGCGCAGGCCTGTGCCGCCGAGATCGACCGCGAGGACGCTCACGCGGCCGACCCGCGCAGGAGCGCCTCGATCGCGGCGCGGGTCGGCATCGCCGCCGCCGTGCCGGGGCGTGTCACCGACAGGCCGGCGGCGGCGCAGGCGAAGCGGGCGGCGGCGAGCGGCTGGATGCCTTCCGCGATGGCCGCCGCGAAGGCGCCGTTGAAGGCGTCCCCGGCTCCGGTCGTGTCGACGACGGGGCCGGCGCGGAAGGCCGGCACGAGCTCGCAGCGCTCCCGGTCGTGGAAGAGCGCACCGCGCTCGCCGAGGGTGACGACGGCGCAGCCGGCGCCGGCGGCGAGGAGCGCCTGCGCGGCCCGGCGGGCGCCCGCTTCGTCAGCGACCGGCAGCCCGGTCAGCGCGGCGGCCTCCGATTCGTTCGGCGTGACGTAGTCGCACAGGCGCAGGAGGTCGTCGTCGAGGTGGGCGGCGGGGGCCGGGTTCAGGACGGTGGCGATGCCGGCCGCCCGCGCGATCTCGAGCCCCCGGCGCGCCGCCGCGAGGGGCTGCTCGAGCTGGGTCAGGAAGACCCGCGCCGCGCGGATCCTCGCGGCGGCCGCGTCGACGCTCGCGGGCGACAGCTCGGCGGCGGCGCCCGGCTCGACGATGATGGCGTTCTCGCCGGTCCCGGCCTGGACGAAGATGAAGGCGGTGCCGGTCGGGGCCTCGGACGTCTCGACCGCGGCCGTGTCGATCCCCTCCCCTCGCCAGAGGTCGCGGGCGATGCGCCCGAAGAGGTCGTCGCCGAGGCGCGAGATCAGCGACACGGCGGCGCCGGCCCGACGCGCCGCCACCGCCTGGTTCGACCCCTTGCCGCCGGGCCCGAGGGCGAAGCCCTGGCCGAGCACGGTCTCGCCCATGCGCGGCAGGCGCTCGGCCCGGAAGGCGAGGTCGGCGGCGAAGATGCCGAGGACCGCGACGCGATGCTCCACTGCGGGCTCCCGTTCACCCGGACGGCGTCATACCCGTCCGGAGAGATCTCACCAATCGAGATCGGAGCGCCAGGGGCCGGATGCGGCTCGCACGTCGATGTGGGGGCGGCTTTCAGCCGGGTCGTGGGCCGACCCTTGCGGCACCAGGGAGGGCTCCCGGGCGCTTCGACGGCGCCTTCCAAGGTTGGGTCGTGGGGTTTCCTCGGGCGGCGAGAAGCGCCGGCGGCGGTGTCCGCCTGCCACGTCGAGGACGCTTCCGGGAGGAGACGGCCGAGGGGCTTCCGCGCGCCTATCGCTCCCGAGCCCTGCTTCCCGAACCGCGGCACGGTTCAGCCAGGGCCGAACGGGGCCGTCCGTTCCGCACCGCGCCTTCGATCTGCGAGCGGCTGATGCCGACGTCCTTGAGCATGCGGTCGTCGTGTTCCGACAGCGCCCGGAGGGCCCGCCTGTGGCGCAGCTCACGAAGGAGCTTGCCGAGCAGGGAGACCACGGCCGCGAGCAGGCTCCTGGAGACGCGGCCGAGCGCCATCGCTCCTGCCGTGGCCGCCGGTCTCACGCGCGGCTCCTGTATGCGTCGGAGAGGGGCGATCCCGCCGTCGTTCGCTCGGTCGAGGAGAGGCGGGAAAGCACCGGCCGCCACCCCGTACCGCGGGATTCGCGCGGCGCGCGGTCGGGCGGCACGCATTGGGCGCGGATCGAGCGAGCCGATCCTGTGCGGACCTCCACCTCGTCCACCGCCGAGCGGATCGCGGCGCGGGCGAGCGCGGCGAGCTCCGATATCTCGGTTCGGTGCCTGCGGGAGGCAGGGATCCTGTCGTGAAATCGCATGCCCGCAGTCTGGCGGCGGCGGGCGGCCGAGCAATCGAACTCCGCTCACGCGCGGCTGAAGGAGTCTCACCCGCGACGGCCCTGCCCGCCCCGCCGCGGCCGGTCGCGACCGAGCGCTCGTCCTGCCGCGACCGCGGCCGCCCAGGCCGCCGGGGTCAGGCCGTAGGTTCTGCGGAACATGCGGGACATGTGGCTCTGGTCGGAGAACCCCGCTTCCGCGGCGGCGGCGGCGAGGGCGGCTCCCGCGTGGATCAGCATCCGCACCCGGTCGAGCTGCCGCATCGTCCGGAATCGGCTCGGACTGGTGCCGAAGGCGGCCCGGAACTGACGCGCCAGCTCCCACCGGCTCAAGCCCGACAGATCCTCCAATCGGACGGACGGATGCGACACCGCGGGCTCGGCGGCGATCGCCTCGCGCACCCGAAGGAGGCCGGGGAGGCGGAGCGCTCCGGGCCGCCTCTCCGCACGGCCCGGATCCGCCCGGTCCAGTGCATCGGCGAGGGCGACGACGCCTTCGACCTGCTCGAATTCC
>DATLFZ010000076.1:0-4656 GCA_035540795.1 Beijerinckiaceae bacterium
GGATGGGAGGTCGCGGCGGCCCCGCCGCGGGCATAGATGCCGGAACGGCCGGGAAGCTGGAAATCGCGCATGTCGGGCTCCGCGGGAACGAAGCCCCCTATAGGCCCGCCGCTCCCGCGGTCAATGGAGCGGCCGCGGCGCTCGGTGCCCACCGCCTCGCCGCAGAGGCCGGTCCAGGAGCCTTCGCCGACCTTGTCCTTGAGGATCGGCCGCCCCGGTCAGGCTGCGTCCGCCGCAGCGAAGTGGGCCATCTGGTCGTCGTAGGCTTTCGCGAAGGCCGGTCGGGCCGTCAGGCGCGCGACGTAAGCGCGGCAGGCCGGGTAGCTCGCGAGTCCATCGAACAGATCCACCGGCCGCATCACGTCCGCCATCAGGAGGTCGGCCACGGAGAAGCGCCCGCCCGCCAGCCACTCCCGGGCCGTCAGCACCGCTTCCATCCGCTCGAGCCTGACCTTCAGAAAGTCCTCGACGAACTTGGCTTCCGGCGCTTCGCCGGGAAAGCCCATGAAGCGGAACAGCGCCCAGGGCTGGCTCGGCAGGTCGACCGAGTTGAGCGCCGCGATGACCCACGCCAGCACCTCGGCCCGGCCGCGCGGATCGGCGGGCATGAGCGCCGGGCTCTTCTCGCCGAGGTGCAGCAGGATCGCGCCGCTCTCGAAGATGGTGAGGTCGCCGTCGGTCAGCCACGGAATCTGACCGAAGGGCTGCGCCGCGAAATGGCCGGGACCGCGATCCCGAAACGGGGTGCTCTCGACCCGATAGGGCAATCCGGCCTCTTCCAGGGCCCAGCGCACCCGCAGGTCGCGGACGAGGCCGCGCGGCGCCGGCGGGACCCAGTCGTAGGTGGTGAGGATCAGTTCGCTCATGGGTCGACTCCGAGGAAGACGGGAAGCTTGTCGAGGAGGCCGTTCCAGCCGTGCTCGTGGGTGAGGGTCAGCTCGGTTCCGCCGTCGACCGGCTCGAGGCGGATGGTCAGGCTCGGGAGCGGGCCGTTCATCGCTCCGCGTCCTCATCGACGAGCGCGACGAGCCGGTCCAGGCTCGCCGTCCAGAAGCGCTCGTATTGGCTGAGCCACGCCATCGCCTCGCGCATCGGCGCGGGCGAAAGATTCACCGCCACGGTGCGGCCCGTCTTGGTCCGCGTGATCAGACCGGCATCGGACAGAACGTCCAGATGCTTGGTCATGCCGGGCAGTTTCAGGGAGAACGACTCGGCGAGGTCGCTGACGGAGAGGCCGGGTTCGTCGACGAGGCGCTGCAGGACGCCGCGCCGCGTGGGATCGGCAAGAGCCCGGAAGGTGCGGTCCATGCCCGCGGAGTGATACTTCGCCATGTAGCGAAGTATCACTCATGGACGGTCGCGGAGTCAATCGGCGGATGGCTCCGCGACCAAGCGCTGTTCAGGCGTGGACCGCGTTTCAGAAGGGCGGGCGGAGCGCACGGCGGCGACGAGGCCGCTCTTCCCACGACGGTTTTGGCAAACCTGGGACCCTAGGGGCCCGCCGCTCCCGTGGTCGATGGAGCGGCCGCGAACGGCCGCGCCGCCCTCAGCGGGTGCGGGCCTCGATCAGCGTCCAGTGCTCGGTGCCCACCACCTTGCCGCCGAGCCCGGTCCAGGAGCCCTCCGCGACCTTGTCGTTGAGGATGCGGAAGCTCGCGACGCCGGCCGACGCCCGCGGATGCAGGGGCTGGAAGTAGATCGCGAGGACGTTGTCGCGCAGGATGCCCGTGCCGATGTGCTGCATCTGGCCGATGCGCCACATGACGCTGTAGGTGTCGCCCGTCTTCACGATCTGGGCTTCGCCCCGGTAGACCTGTTCGGAATCGGGCTGGCGGCCCTCGACGCTGTAGAGGCCGTCGATCGCCTGCGCCGGCGCGGACAGGCCTACGGTGAGCGCGAGGGCGAGCCCGCACAGGCCCGCACGGATGATCGTCATGGCTCGATCCTTCCTCCGCGGGCCGAAACCCGGCGGAACGGTGTCAGCCGAAGCACCCGAATCGGCGAGAGGCGAACGACCGCTTCAGCCCGAATACTGCAACTCCATTGCCGCCGCTTGGCAAGAGCTTGCAGCCAGCTTAGCGGGGAAACCGGTTCATCGGCGATTCGGTTCCTGGGCCCCGCGCGACAAGGCCCCGCGCACGAGGCGCGCCCCCGCGTCGAGCCCCTGCGCGCCGAGGAGGAGGACGAGGTCGTCCGCGCCGACGCCGTCGAGGACCCGCTCCACCGCGTCCTGAAGCCGGGGCTCGAAGGCGAAATCCGTCCCGGCCTGCCGCAAGATCGCGAGCACGACCTCGCGCTCCGCGTCCTGGACCCGGTCGCGCGGGCCGGCGGTGTCCTCGCTCGCGGTGACGACGAGGAGCGCGCCTGCCGGCAGGGCCTCGGCCAAGGTCCTGGCGAGCCCCTCGTTGATCACGGTGCCGCGCAGGCCGCGGATGCCGAACAGGACCCGCACCCGTCCTTGCGCCGGCAGGAGCCCGACGGTGTCGAACACGCCCCGGAGGCTGCGCGGATTGCCGACCGTGTCGTCGAGGACCATCGGATTCTCGCCGCGCACCACCTCCATGCGCCGGCGGATCGGGCGCGAGCGGGCGGCGCCCTCGGCGATCGCCTGCGCGCTTGCGCCGGCGATCAGCGCGCCGGTTGCGGCGAGCGCCAGGTTCGTCACCTGCGGCAGGCCGAGCACGGGGAAGCGGATCGGGATCGCCTGCGGCGGGACGCCGCCGCCGGACAGGCGCGGCAGCGGTTCTCGGATGCGCAGCGTGAAGGCGGAGCCGTCCCGGTCGAGGGCGAGGTCCTCGATCGCGACCGCGGCGTCGGCGCGGCCGGATCCGGTGACGCCGACGAGGGGCCTCGGCAGCGCCGCGGTGTGGCGGCGCACGAGCGCGTCGTCGACGTTGAGCACCAGCGGCGCGCCGGGCGCCAGGAGTTCGAAGAAGCGCACCTTGGCCCGCAGGTAGTCCTCGGGGGTGGGGTGGAACTCGAGGTGCTCGTCGGGGACGAGGTTGGTCAGGATGCCGAGGTCGTAGGCGAGGCCGTCGATGCGGTGCTGCACGAGGGCGTGCGAGGTGACCTCCATGGCGGCGAGGCGCAGGCCCGTCTCGGCCATGCGCCGCAGCGCCCCCTGGAGGACCGGCGCGTCCGGCGTGGTCATGCCGGTGTCGATCACCTCGTCCGGCATGTGGATGCCGAGGGAGCCGATGACGCCGATCTCCTCGCCCCCCGCCGCGAGCGCGTTGCGCAACAGAAAGGTGGTCGAGGTCTTGCCGAGGGTGCCCGAGACGCCGATGAGGCGCAGCTTCTCGGCCGGATGGTCGTTGAGGGCGGCGGCGAGTTCGGCCGCCGCGGCGCGGGGATCGGGCACCACGAGGGTCGGCGCGTCGGGCACCGGCTCGCTGGCGACCACCGCGACCGCGCCGCGGGCCGCCGCCTCGGCCGCGAAGGCTCGCCCGTCCGCCCTGGTGCCGGGGAGCGCCACGAACAGGTCGCCGGGAGCGACCTCGCGGGAATCGAGAGCGATGCCGGTCACCTGCGCCTCGACGGGCGCCTGCGTGCCGACGGCCTGCGCGAGCTCGCTCAGGGGATGCGGCGCGGGCGCCCGCGCCAGCGCCTTCAGGCCGCGCTCGCGCGCCTTGCGCCGGTCGCGCCGGCGCGTGTCGCGGGCGGGCGCGCCGCCCGGGACGCGCCTGCGCTGAAGGTCGGCCATCCGCCTCTCCCTGGTGCCGGATTCGGGGGCGCGCCGGAGGCCTCGCCCGCGAAAACAAACCCAAGGAACGCCGTCGTGTTCCGTCGACCCTGACCGGCGCGCCGACGTATTCGCAAGGATAGCTTGGCCGTGGCGAGCGCAACGGAAGCTGCGCCCGCCGAAGAATGCGGCTCCCGCCCTAATAGATCGCCGGCTCCTCGACGGCCTGGCCGAAGCCGGTTTCCAGGAAGTCGAAGTCGCATCCCTGGTCGGCCTGCGTGATGTGCCTGGCCGAGAGCCAGCCGAAGCCGCGCTCGTAGCGCGGCGGCGGCGGGGTCCAGGCGGCGCGGCGGCTGGCGAGTTCCTCGTCCGAGACCTCGAGCCGGATCGAGCGCTTCGCGACGTCGACGCTGATCCTATCGCCGGTGCGCACGAAGGCGAGCGGCCCGCCGATATAGGCCTCCGGCGCCACGTGCAGGATGCAGGCGCCGTAGCTCGTGCCGCTCATGCGGGCGTCCGAGATGCGCAGCATGTCGCGCACGCCCGCCTGCACCAGCTTCTTCGGGATCGGCAGCATGCCCCATTCGGGCATGCCCGGGCCGCCCTGCGGGCCGGCGTTCTTGAGCACGATCACGTGGTCCGGGGTGACGTCGAGGTCGTCCCGGTCGATGTTGGCCTTGAGCTCGGCGTAGGTGTCGAAGGCGAGCGCCGGCCCGGTGTGCTTCAGGAAGCGCGGCTCGGACGCGGCGGGCTTCATCACGCAGCCGTCCGGGGCGAGGTTGCCGCGCAGCACCGCGGTCGCGCCCTCCGCGTAGATCGGGTTGTCGAGGGGGCGGATGATGTCCTCGTCGAAGACCTGGCCCGCCTCGGCGATGGCGCCCATGCGCTCGCCCGAGACGGTGAGCGCGTTCCCGTGCAGGAGCGGCGCGATCCGCTTCAGGACCGCGCGCAGGCCGCCGGCGAAATAGAAGTCC
>DATLFZ010000077.1:0-4341 GCA_035540795.1 Beijerinckiaceae bacterium
CGACTTCTATTTCGACATGAAGCCGTCGATGCTCGATCCGGAAGGGGCGAGCCTGATGGCCGACGGCCTCCTGGCGCCGATCGCCGAATCCGGCGCCGAGTATGTCGGCGGGCTCGAGATGGGGGCGGTCCCGATCACCGGGGCCGTGTGCCTGCGCAGCCACGCCGTCGGCCGCCCGGTGCGGGGCATCTTCGTGCGCAAGAAGCCGAAGGAACACGGGGCGAAGAAGCTCGTCGAGGGCCTCGCCCGGGGCGAGACCCTCGCCGGCCGCCGCGTCGCCGTGATCGAGGACGTCACCACAACCGGCGAATCGGCGATGAAGGCCGTCCGCGCCCTGCGGGAGGACGGCGCGGAGGTGGTCCTCGTCGCCACCGTCGTGGACCGGGAGGAAGGCGCGACCGCCCTGTTCGCGGCGGAAGGGGTGCCCTTCGTCGCGCTTTTCCGGGCTTCCGAGTTCCTGGCCCGCCCCCGTCCTGAGCGCCTCCCGCCGCAGCCGGGGGAGAGGCGCCGCCAACCCCCTCTCCCCGCCTGCGGGGATGAGGGAACTCGTGCTCCCACCGCGCAACGATCCGCTTACCGGCGTGTGGTGAGGTCCGACGGCGCTCGCGGCCCGGATGCACCCGCGCGGGCCGCAGGCCGGCTATGGTGCGCGAAAACGGGGTGCGGGCATGAAGCATGTGTTTCGGATCGTCGCCGTCGCGGGGCTCGCCGCCCTCCTCGCCGGCTGCGACAAGTGCGGCAACATCAACCTGAACGTCCCCAAGCTGCCGAGCTCCTGCTCGGACGCGCGCCCGCAGGGCTGACGCCGAGCCCCACCAACGCGCGCGGCCAACGCGCGCGGTTCGGCTCCCCGGGCCGAGAACCGTGCCGGCGACCGCCCCAGCGGTTTGACTCGCCATGGTCGCGTGTTAAACCGCGCCCGCCTCCGCGGCCCGGCACGGTGCGCCCCCGCCCGCAGCCCTTTTTCGGATCGATCAGCGTGCCCGAAGCCACCGCTCGCGTGTCCCATGCCGAGATGGCGAACGCCCTGCGCGCCCTCGCCATGGACGCGGTCGAGAAGGCGAAGTCGGGCCACCCGGGCCTGCCCATGGGGGCGGCCGACTTCGCCACCGTCCTGTTCACGAAGTTCCTGAAGTACGACGCCGCCGATCCGACCTGGCCCGACCGGGACCGGTTCGTGTTCTCGGCCGGGCACGGCTCGATGCTGATCTACGGGCTCCTCCACCTCACCGGGGTGAAGGGGGTCACGATCGAGGAGCTCCAGCGCTTCCGGCAGCTCGAGTCGAAGACGCCGGGCCATCCCGAGAACTTCATGACGCCGGGGGTGGAGACGACCACCGGCCCCCTCGGCCAGGGGCTCGCGACCGCGGTCGGCTTCGCCCTCGCCGAGCGCATGCTCGCGGCGCAGTTCGGGCCCGAGCTCGTCGACCACCACACCTACGTGCTCGCCTCCGACGGCGACCTGATGGAGGGGATCAGCCAGGAGGCGATCGCGCTCGCCGGCCACCTGCGGCTGTCGAAGCTGATCGTCCTCTTCGACGACAACGGCATCACCATCGACGGGCCCCTGTCGCTCTCGGATTCCACCGACCAGCTGAAGCGGTTCGAGGCCTCCGGCTGGCGCGCGGTCCGGGTCGACGGCCACGACCCGAAGGCGGTCGCCCGGGCGATCGCCCGCGCCCGCAAGGCGGACCGGCCGACCCTCATCGCCTGCCGCACGGTGATCGGCTTCGGCGCGCCGAAGAAGGCCGGCACGTCGAAGGCGCACGGGGAGCCGCTGGGCGCCGAGGAGCTCCAGGCCGCCAAGGACGCGCTCGGCTGGACGCACCCGCCCTTCGTGGTGCCGGACCCGATCCGCGCCGCCTGGGCCAAGGCCGGGCGCAAGGGCCGCGCGGCGCGCAAGGCCTGGGCCGAGCGCCTCGAAGCGGCCCCGGCGGAGGTCCGCGCCGAGTTCGAGCGGCGCCGGCGTCGGGCGCTGCCCGCCGCCTTCGGCGAGGCGATGACCGACCTGAAGCGCCGCCTCGTCGCCGAGCCGCAGGCGGTCGCGACCCGCAAGGCGAGCGAGATCGCCCTCGAGGCGATCGCCCCGGTCGTGCCCGAGCTGGTGCTCGGCTCCGCCGACCTGACCCCGTCGAACAACACCAGGACCCGTGGCCTCGACGTGATCGCGCCGGGTTCCTACGGCGGGCGCTACGTCCATTTCGGCATCCGCGAGCACGCCATGGCGGCGGCCATGAACGGGCTCGCCCTGCACGGCGGCTTCCGGCCGGCCGGCGGTACCTTCCTGGTCTTCACCGACTACGCCCGCCCGGCGATCCGCATCGCGGCGCTCGCCGGCATCCCGGTCATTTACGTGATGACCCACGATTCCATTGGCCTCGGCGAGGACGGGCCGACCCACCAGCCGGTGGAGCACCTCGCGGCGCTGCGGGCGATGCCGAACCTGCGGGTCTTCCGCCCGGCCGACGCGGTCGAGACGGCGGAATGCTGGCAGCTCGCCCTCGAGCGTACCGACGGCCCGACCGTGCTGGCGCTCACCCGGCAGGGCCTGCCCGCGCTGCGCAAGGACGCGGGCGAGAACCGCTGCGCGCAGGGCGCCTACGAGATCGCGGGCGCGGACGGCGCCAAGGCGACCCTCTTCGCCTCCGGATCGGAGGTGGAGATCGCGCTCGCCGCCAAGAAGCTCCTCGACGAGAAGGGCATGCCGACCCGGGTGGTGTCGGTGCCGTCCCTGGAACTGTTCCTGGCCCAGCCGCATTCCGTGCGCCGGCAGGTGGTCGGCGACGCGCCGGTCCGGGTCGCGGTCGAGGCGGCGGTGCGTTTCGGCTGGGACGCGCTCATCGGCGACGACGGCCTCTTCGTGGGGATGAAGGGATTCGGCGCGAGCGCTCCCTACAAGGACCTCTACCGGCATTTCGGGATCACGCCCGAGGCGGTGGCGGACCGGGTCCTGCGAACCCATAATCTGTGACGACGGAATTCGAGGAGCGCGAGATGACCGTGAAGGTGGCGATCAACGGTTTCGGGCGGATCGGGCGCAACATCCTGCGGGCCATCGTCGAGAGCGGCCGCAAGGACATCGAGGTCGTGGCGGTCAACGACCTCGGCCCGGTCGAGACGAACGCCCACCTCCTGCGCTTCGACTCGGTGCACGGCCGCTTCCCGAGCGAGGTCAAGGTGGACGGGGACGCGCTCGTGGTCGACGGCCGCAAGATCCGCGTCACCGCGATCAAGAACCCGGCCGAGCTGCCGCACCGCGAGCTCGGCGTCGACATCGCTCTCGAATGCACCGGCATCTTCACCGCCAAGGAGAAGGCGAAGGCGCATCTCGATGCGGGCGCCAAGCGGGTCCTGGTCTCGGCCCCCGCCGAGGGCGCCGACCTGACGGTGGTCTACGGGGTCAACCACGACAAGCTCGCCAAGGAGCACATGGTCGTGTCGAACGCCTCGTGCACGACGAACTGCCTCGCGCCGGTGGCCAAGGTCCTCAACGACGCCGTCGGCATCGAGAAGGGCTTCATGACCACGGTGCATTCCTACACCAACGACCAGCCCTCCCTCGACCAGATCCACAAGGACCTGTACCGGGCCCGCGCCGCGGCCCTGTCGATGATCCCGACCTCGACCGGCGCGGCGAAGGCGGTCGGCCTCGTCCTGCCGGAGCTCAACGGCAAGCTCGACGGCGTCGCCATCCGCGTGCCGACCCCGAACGTCTCGGTGGTCGACTTCAAGTTCGTGGCGAAGCGCGCCACCTCGAAGGACGAGATCAACCAGGCGGTGAAGCGGGCGGCGGAGCAGCAACTCAAGGGCGTGCTCGGCTACACCGAGGCCCCAAATGTCTCGATCGACTTCAACCACGACCCCCATTCGTCGGTGTTCCACATCGACCAGACCAAGGTCCTCGACGGCACGCTCGTTCGGGTCATGGCCTGGTACGACAACGAGTGGGGCTTCTCGAACCGGATGGCCGACACCGCCGTCGCGATGGGCAAGCTGATCTGACCGGGAGCGCCGCCATGGCCGACACCGCGACCCGCATCGAGCCGAGGCTCGAGGCCGGCACCCCCGGCGGCGAAGCCGAGCCGGAAGCCTGGACCCTCGTGGAGGACGCCAACCGCCCGGAGGCGGGTCGCGACGACGGCCGCCGCCTCGACCAGATCTCCCGCATCGAGGAGAAGACGGCCCGCATCGAGGAGAAGTACGCCCGCACCGAGGCGCTGATGCTGCGCCTCGACGACCGGGTCCAGCAGGCGACCGCGCGCTCGGCGGAATCGGCCCGGCAGGCGGACCTGATCGCGGTGCGCGACCAGCTCGCGGCGGTGACCCGCCGGGTCCGCGGCC
>DATLFZ010000078.1:0-8130 GCA_035540795.1 Beijerinckiaceae bacterium
GTCCAACAGGATCGCGTCGCAGGGCGGGAGCGGGTCGAAGGCGAGGACGGCGCTTTCCGGCACCACGTCGCCGCAGTGGACGAGAGTCCGGCCGCCATGCTCGACGGCGAGCCACACCCCCCCGACCGCGTGGCCCGAGCGTCCGCTCGCGATCGTCGCCGGGCCGATGCGGAAGCCCTCGCCGGGCCGGAATTCCTTCACCTCGACGGCGTCGAGCAGCCGCAGCTGCGCGGGCCCGCCATAGGCGGAAACGGTTGCATGCATCTCGCCCCGGGTCTCGGCGGTCATCCAGGCGGGTCCGCGAAAACCGTGCTCCACGCACCAGCCGAGGGCGGCGACATGGTCTTCGTGGCCGTGGGTGACGACGATTGCGTCGACCAGCGCGAGCTCCTCGGGCGCGATGGCCGGATAGGCGTCCCGCCCCGTGGCGCTCGTGTTGACGCCGACGTCGAGGAGGAGGCGCACCCCGGCTTCGACGCCGATGCAGGTGCGCCCCTTCTCGCCGAAGCCGCCGTGGAGGGTGATCTTCATGGCTCGGGGATGATCCAGCCGCTCCCGACGCCGATGCGGACCGCCTCGCCGGGCTGGCGCGCGAAAGGCTCGGGTGCTTCGAGGGTGAGGAGGAGGCCGGGATCGGCGTCCGGCGCCGCCTCGATGCGGAAGAAGCCGCCCTGGTAGGTGACCCGGCGCACCGCCGCCGGGATGCCCGGCTCGCCGTCGGCGACGAAGAGCAGGTCGCGGCTGCGCAGACAAGCCTTCGCGTCCGGCCGCGGGCGCTGGTCGGGGCGGCAGCGCACGGGCAGGTCGAGGCCGAGCACCCGGGCCGTGCCGCGCCCGGCCGCGGCCTCGCGCAGATCGGCCGGCACGACCATGCCCTCGCCGATGAAGCGGGCCACCATCTCGGTTGCCGGCTCGCGAAAGAGCTCGGAGGGCGAGGCGAGCTGCATCAGCCTGCCGTGGTCCATCACCGCGATCCGGTCGGCGAGCGCCATCGCCTCGGCCTGGTCGTGCGTGATGTAGATCATGGTGGTGCCGGTGCGGCGGTGGAAATCGGCGAACTCGTCCTCCATGGCGGCGCGCAGATGCACGTCGAGATTGGCGAGCGGCTCGTCGAGGAGCACCAGCGAGGGCGCCATGATCAGGCAGCGCGCGAGCGCGACCCGCTGGCGCTGGCCGCCGGAGAGCTGCGCCGGCCGCCGCTCGCCGAAACCGGACAGCCCGACGAGGGCCAGCGCGTCCGCCACCTTGCGCCGCCGCTCGGCCCGGGGCACCCGGGCGACCCGCAACGGGTAGCCCACGTTCTCCTCGACGGTCATGTGCGGCCACAGGGCGTAGGACTGGAACACGATGCCGATGCGGCGCTCCTCCGGCGGCACGTGCGTCGACCCGTCGGAGACGGTGCGGCCGCCGATGGCGATCGCGCCTTCGTCGAGCTGGTCGAAGCCGGCGACGAGGCGCAGGAGCGTGGTCTTGCCGCAGCCCGACGGCCCGAGCACGGCGAGGAACTCGCCGTCGCGCACGTCGAGCGACACCCGGTCGAGGGCGCGGAATGCGCCGAAGGTCTTGACCACGTCCCGGACGCTCAGTCCCGCCACGGCAGCACTCCGGGGGGCAGCCTGCGGGCGAAGAGGAGCGTCGAGAGCATGAGCGCCACCGTCACCACGACGGTGATCGCCGCGATCGCCGAGGCGTAGGTCGATTCGCCCCCCTGCTCGAAGCTGAAGACGACGACCCCGAGGGTCTCGGATCCGGAGGACCACAACAGCGCCGACACGGTGAGCTCGTTGAAGGCGGTGAGGAACACGAGGAGCGCGCCGGCCATGGCGGCGGGCGCGAGGATCGGGAAGGCGATGGTGCGCAGCCGGTAGACGAGGCGTGCGCCCGTGACCTGCGCCGCCTCCTCGAGGGCCCGGTCGACCTGAAAGTAGCCCGCCACCACCGGCCGCAGGCCGAGCACGAGGAAGCGCGCCACGTAGGCGAAGAAGATGATCCAGACCGTGTTGTAGATGCTGAAGCCGAGGATCGGGATCGGCCGCAGGAAGATCAGGATCGCCGCGATGGCGAGGACCACGCCCGGCAGCGCGTAGGGCAGTTCCGCCGCGAGGTTGAGCACCCGCAGGAGCCGCGCCTGCCGCCAGGCGAGGAAATAGCCCAGCGGGATGCTGACGAGCAGGATCACCGCCGCCGCCCCGGTCGCGAGGGCGAAGCTGTTGAAGAAGGCCCGCCGCGAGGCGGCGTGGTCGAACAGCACGTAGGCGTAGTTGGCGAGCGTCGCGGTCCGGGCGTTGAGCGGCACGCCGTAGGCGGCCACGACCGAGGTGGCGAGGAGGCCGACGAGCGGCAGCACCAGGATCGTCAGCGTCACCGCCCAGAGCAGGATCTCGACCGGCAGGCGCCAGCCGCGCAGCTCGAACGCCCGCGCCGGGATCGAGGTGGTGGTGATGCGAAAATCCTTCCGGCGCAGCATCAGGTCCTGCAGCACGATGCCGACGATGGCGATGAAGCCGATCACCAGCGACAGCACGGCGACCTCGCCGAGAACCCCCGGCCCCAGCCCGGCGAGGCGCTGGTAGATCAGCGTCGTCAGGACGAGGTAGTTGCCCGGGATGCCGAGGAAGGCCGGGATGCCGAAATTGCCGACGCAGGAGACGAAGGCGAGGGCCACGCCGGCGACGAGCGGCGGCGTCATCAGCGGCACCACGATGGTGCGCAGCACGGTGAGCCGCCGCGCCCCCGCCGCGAGCCCCGCCTCGATCAGTTCCCGCGGCAGGCTGCGCAGGCCGGCCCGCAGGGTGAGGAACACGAGCGGCGCGTAGTGGATGCCGAGCAGCAGGATGATGCCTTCCCGCGAATAGAGCGGGTTGCGGGTGCCGAGCGGCGGCGCGAGGCCGATCATCTTGAGGAAGGGGCTCGCCGGGCCGACCACCTGCAGCCAGGCGAGCGCCGTCACCTGCGGCGGGATCATCAGCGGCAGGACGAAGCAGAACACGAAGGCGTTGCGCGCCCGGATGTCGGTAAGCGAGACGAGGAGCGCGACGGCGCTGCCGAGGACGACGGCGATGAGCGTGCCGCCGATCGCCGTCTCGAGGGTGTGCCGGGTCGCGACCCAGGTGGTCGGCCGCGACAGGGTGGTTTCGAGCGCCCGCAGGGACGGCACGTTGCCGGGGGCGATGCCCTCGAGCAGGAGCCGCCCGAGGGGAACGACGGAGAGGAGGGCGACGAGGAGGACGAGCCCGGCGAGGAGGGCCCGCTCGTCCAGCCGCGCCGCCGCCCCCGCCAACTCAGCCGCCGAACATCTCGGCGAAGCGCTTCTTGTCCGCCTCCGTGGTGGAGAGGATCTTCTCCATGTCCATCGGCATCAGGTTGATCTGGGTGCCGGCGGGCAGCCAGGGCGGGTTCTGCGCGCCTTCCCGGGCCGGGATGTAGCCCTGCGACACGGCGAGTTCCTGGCCCTTCGGCGACAGCAAGAAGTCCACGAACGCCTTCGCCGCCGGCACGTTCGAGGCGGTGCGCAGGATCGCCACCGGCTCGGTCACCGCGGTCGCCCCCTCCTTCGGGAAGACGAAGGCGATGGGCGAGCCCTTGTCCTTGGCGTTGAAGGCCATGAAGTCGACGAGGATGCCGTAGGCCTTCTCGCCGGTGGCGACCGATTTCAGCACGGCGCCGTTGCCGCGCACCGCCACCGCCTCGTTCCTGCGCAGGTCCTCGAAGAACTGCCAGCCGAGATCGGGTCGCTGAGTGATGGCGCCGAGCGTGATCGCCGCCGCGCCCGAATAGAGCGGGCTCGGCATGGTGATCTGCCCTTTCAGCTCGGGCTTGGCGAGGTCGGCCCACGAGGTCGGGGCCGTCTTGGCGGCGGTGTTGTAGGCGATGCCGGTGGTGATCAGCTTGGTGCCGAAATAGGTCTTGTCGGCATCGAAGCTCTCCTTCCGGAATCCCTCGACCTTGGCCTCGGGATAGGGGAGGAGCCGGTTCTCCTTCTTGAGCGCCTCCATGCTGACGCTGTCGGCGATGAGGAGCACGTCGGGGCGCGGCTGGCCGCCGGCGAACTCGGCCGCGAGCCGGCTCATCACCTCCGTGGTGCCGGAGCGGAAGATCTCGACCTCCACCCCCGGATGAACCTGCCGGAAGGCCGCGACGGTCTGCGCGGCGTCCTTGTCGGGCTGGGACGTGTAGAGGACGAGGCGCCCCGACTGGGCGTGGGCGGCGCCGGCGGCGAAGACGGACGTGCACAGAATACCGGCGAGAAGCAGCCGGCGACGGGTCGTGGACATCAGGGCCTCCTCCTGGAGCGAACGGGTGGGCGCCCCCTACCGCCTCACCATGACGCTTTGTTGTACCATCGCCGCCGGCCGACGCCAGCGCGGCATCCTCCCCGCAGAGCCGGTCCCGGCGCGCCGAACTGCACATTTGTTCCGTTCTCGGAATTGAAGAACGCCGCGGCGCGCCCGTCAAGCGGTCTCAGCGCTGCGACACGGCCCAATCGGGCGCGACGTAGAAGGGCGCGTTCGACGGGGGCAGCAGCGGGCGGCCGCGGATGTGGTCGGCGGCCTTCTCGGCGAGCATGATCGTCGGCGCGTTGAGGTTGCCGGTGGTGATCGAGGGCATGATCGAGGAATCGACCACCCGCAGCCCCTCGATTCCGATCACCCGGGTCTGCGGGTCGACGACGGCGCCGGGGTCGTCCGGCGCGCCCATCCGGCACGAGCAGGAGGGGTGATAGGCGCTCTCGACCCTCTCGCGCACGAAGGCGTCGATCTCCGCGTCGCTCCGCACGTGCGCGCCCGGCTGGATCTCCCCGTCGCAATAGGGCGCGAAGGCGGGTTGCGAAAAGATCTCCCGGGTGAGGCGGACGCAGGCGCGCATCTCGGCCCAGTCGTCCGCGTGGCTCATGTAGTTGAAGCGGATGCGCGGCTTTTCGCGCGGATCGGCGGAAGCCAGGCGGACGAAGCCCCGGCTCTTGGACCGCATCGGCCCCACATGGACCTGGAATCCGTGCCGGGTCGCCATCTCGCGCCCGTCATAGGCGATCGCCACCGGCAGGAAGTGGTACTGGATGTCCGGGTAGCGCATACCGGCCCGGGAGCGGATGAAGCCGCAGCTCTCGAAATGGTTCGTCGCCCCGAGCCCGGTCCGGAACAGGAGCCAGCGCAGGCCGACGAGGGCCTTGCCGAGGGGGTTCAGGACCCGAAAAAGGGTGATCGGCTCGCGGCAGCCCATCTGGAAGTAGAATTCGAGGTGATCCTGCAGGTTCTCGCCGACCCCGGGCAGGTGGTGGATCACGTCGATGCCGTGGGCGCGCAGCTCCTCGGCCGGGCCGACGCCCGAGAGCTTGAGGAGATGCGGCGAGCCGATCGGCCCCGCGGACAGGATCACCTCGCGCGCCCGCACCCGCCGCTCCTCCCCGCCGCGCCGGTAGGCGACGCCGACGGCCCGGCGCCCTTCGAAGAGGATTCGGGTCACGTGCGCGTCCGTGCGTACGGCGAGGTTCGGCCGCCGCAAGGCCGGCCGCAGATAGGCCTCCGCCGCGCTCCAGCGCCGTCCGCGATGGACCGTCATGTCCATGCGGCCGAAACCCTCCTGCCGAAAGCCGTTGATGTCGGGCGTTTCCGCGTAGCCCGCCTGTTTCGCCGCCTCCACGAAGAACCGGTAGAGCGGGTTGTCGAGCCGGCCGTAGCTCGTGTGCAGGGGGCCGCTGTCGCCGCGGAATTCGTCGCCGCCCTCCTCCCGGGTCTCGGAGCGCCGGAAATAGGGCAGCACGTGGCGGTAGCCCCAGCCCGCCGCGCCCTCCTCCTCCCAGCGCTCAAAATCGAGCGGATTGCCGCGGACGTAGACCATGCCGTTGATGGACGAGGAGCCGCCGAGGACGCGCCCCCGCGGCACGCCGAGGCGGCGCCCGCCGAGATGCGGCTCGGGCTCGGTGAAGTAGCCCCAGGTGTAGCGGGGCATGTTCATCGGGATCGACAGGGCGCTCGGCATCCGGATCAGGGTCGAGCGGTCGTGGCCGCCGTGCTCCAGCAGGAGCACCCGCGCGCCGTCCTCGCTGAGCCGGTTCGCGAGCACGCAGCCGGCGGAGCCCGCGCCGACGACGACGGTGTCGAACTCCTCCATCAGTACGGCGCTTCCACGTCCCCGAGCGCGACGTAGACGCTCTTGATCTGGGTGTAGTGCTCGAGCGCCGCCTTGCCGTTCTCGCGCCCGAGCCCCGACAGCTTGGTGCCGCCGAAGGGCATCTCGACCGGGGTCACGTTGTAGTGGTTGATCCAGCAGATGCCGGCCTCGAGCGCCGCGACCACCCGGTGCCCGCGGGCGAGGTCCCGGGTGAACACGCCGGCGGCGAGTCCGTAGGGCGTGGCGTTGGCGCGGGCGACCACCTCCTCTTCCGTGTCGAAGGAGAGGACCGTCATCACGGGCCCGAAAATCTCCTCCCGCACGAGGGCGAGGTCGTCGCGGGCGGCCTCGAACACCGTCGGCTCGACGAAGAAGCCCTTTTCGAGGGGCGGCGCGGTCAGGCGCGACCCGCCGGTGACGAGGCGCGCCCCGTCCCGGCGGGCGCCTTCCACGAAGCCCAGGACCTTGCCCATGTGCTCCTCGGACACGAGCGCCCCGACCTGCGTCTCCGGGTCGAGCGGATCGCCGACGCGCATGCGCCCGACCCGCGCCACGAGCCGATCGAGGAAGGCGTCGCGAACGGAGCGCTGCACGAAGACGCGGGTGCCGTTCGAGCACACCTCCCCGGCCGAGTAGAAGTTGCCCAGAAGCGCGCCCGAGACCGCGTTGTCGAGGTCGGCATCCTCGAAGACGATCAGCGGCGACTTCCCGCCGAGTTCGAGGGTGACGTATTTCAGGGTCTCGGCGGCGTCGCGCATCACCGCCCGGCCGGTCGACACCTCGCCGGTGAGCGACACCTTGCGGATGCCCGGGTGCCGGGTGAGGAGCCGGCCGGTCGCGGCGTCCCCGTGCACCACGTTGAACAGGCCCGGCGGTGCGCCGGCCTCGACCATGATCTCGGCGAGGATGTTCGCCGTGAGCGGGGTCAGCTCGGCCGGCTTGAAGATCATGGCGTTGCCGCAGGCGAGCGCCGGCGCCGCCTTCCAGCAGGCGATCTGGATCGGGTAGTTCCAGGCGCCGATGCCCGCCACCACCCCGAGCGGCTCGCGCCGGGTATAGGCGAAGGCTCCGGGGCCGAGGTCGATGTGCTCGCCGGACAGCGCCCCGGCGAGGCCGGCGTAGTACTCGAGGCAGTCGGCCCCGGAGACCACGTCGACGACCCGCGTCTCCTGGATCGGCTTGCCGGTGTCCCGCGTCTCGATCTCGGCGATCTCGTCGTTGCGGGCGCGCAGGAGGTCGGCGGCCCGCCGCAGGACCCGCCCGCGCTCGGCCCCGGGCAGGCGGCTCCAGCTCCGCTGCGCCGCCGCGGCGGCGGCGACCGCGCGTTCGACCTCTTGCTCCCCGGCGACCTCGACCTCGGCCAGCACCTCCCCGCGGGCGGGATCGCGGGTCGCGAAGGTGCGGCCGGAAGCCGAGGGCAGGGGTCCGCCGCCGACATGGCTGCGGTGGAGGGGGAAGCGGGCCATGACCCACCATCCTATGCCGGACGCCCGCCCTCAAGGGGCGCGCCGGGGCGGGCCCGTGACAAAATCCCGGCGGATTCCCATGTCCTGTCGAGCCGCCCTGCCGGGCCGGAGGAGGAATTCATGAACGACCAGGAACGCCAGGTCATTTCCGACATCTTTTCGCGCCTCGAGCAGGTCGCGCACCAGCCGCGCGATCCCGAGGCGGAGCGGTTCATCGCCGAGAAGGTGAGCCGGCAGCCCTACGCCCCCTACGCCATGGCGCAGGCGATCTACGTCCAGGAGCAGGCGCTGACGAACCTGAATCAGGAGGTCGAGGAGTTGCGCCACGAGGTCGAGCGCCTGCGCAGCCAGCCCCAGGGCGGCGGCGGCTTCCTGGCGAGCCTGTTCGGCGGCGGCCAGCAGCGGGAGCCGGAGCGGCCGGTCTACGGGCGCGCGGGTGGCGGCGGGCACCTGCCGGCCGGACCCCAGGGCGGTCCCTTCGATCCGCAGGGCGGGCCTAGCATGGGCGGCATGGGCGGCCCGCAGGGCGGTCCCTGCGCGGCCGCCCAGGGAC
>DATLFZ010000079.1:0-5753 GCA_035540795.1 Beijerinckiaceae bacterium
GCGTCTCGGCGAAGGCGGTGAGGCCCGGGATGTCGCCGACGTTGCGGTAGCGCTCCAGGCGCGTGTCCATCATCGCCTCGAACTTCTTGTGCACCTCGGCGACCGAGCGGCCCTTGGCCTTGCGGCCGGCGCGCACGTAGAAGATCGGCCGGTTGGCCCGGGCCGGGCGCGGCAGCAGGCGGGCGGCGACCGCCTTCGGCTGCTTCTCCACTTTCTGCAGGAAGCGCTCGGCGTCGTCCGGGCCGAGGAAGTGGGCGAGGTAGACCTCGCCGTCGGTGAGGTCGCGGCCGATGCCGCGGGCGATGCGGTCGCGGTCGCGCTTGAGCATCTCGGCGGCCATGAGCGCCGACAGGTAGGGATCGCGGCGCAATTCGAGGATGCGGGCGCGGTCGGCGGCCTCGACGACCGGGCCGTCGTCGTCCCAGCCGATCAGCGCGGCCTCCTTCTCGAGGCCGTGCTTGGCGCCGAACTCGCGCACCACGTGGAGCCAGGTGCGCTCGATGAACTGGAACAGGCCGGTCGCCGAGGAGGTGCGGGCCTGGACCGTGGTCTTGAAGCTCGATTCCTTGTCGGCGATGGCCATGAGGAGGACCGGGTCGGCCTCCGTGGCCCGGGCGGCGCGCACGATGGTCTCGACCACGTGGCGGCGCACCCGCATGGGGCCGAATTCCAGCACCTCGTCCGGATCGAGGGTCGGCGCAGCGGCGACCGGCGGCACCCGCGGGCCGGGCACGAGGGCGGCGCCGGGCATGGTCTCCTGGGGCAAAAAGTATTCGAGCGGCACCCGGTCGAGGCGGGCGAAGTCGGCCCGCGCCTCGGAGAGGTCCTGCTCGGTCAGCTCTTCCGGAACGGCCGGGACGAAGCGGGTCGCCGGCGCCTCGGGCTCCGGGGCGATCGCCGCGACCCGCGGCATGAAGGTGGGTCTTACGACGGCGGCCTCGGCCGGGGTCACCCCGGACCCGCCGCCGAACCCGACGAGGGCGCTCGCCACCCCCGCCGCGAGGGCGGTGCAGACCACGAGCGAGCGGCCCGCCACGGGAACGAAGGTCTTCCGCGCCGGCGCGCCGCCGTTGCGGATCGTGAGACACTCGACCGTCCGGCCCTTGGGCCCGCGGCCGACCGTCCGAGCGGCGCCGGTCGGCGCCATCCCTCGCAGTCGCATCCGTCAGTTCTCCCCGCCCGCCGTTGATTCGGCGCTTCGGTGTTCGGTGTCGAAGCCGCACCGGACGGGGTGGATGTGGCCACAAAGGGGCAGCGGGGCCGTACTGCGGCCTCTCGGCTGGGGAAAGCGCCGTTTACGTGCGATTTACCATAGACTGTTGCAGAAAGGCCGCAGAGCGCGGCCGATTCACGCCGGCGCAGCGACGACGCGGACCGGCGCACCGGCCCGCCAGGCGGCGATCGCCTCGACGGTGTCCCGATAGAAATGCTCGTAGGCGGCGCGGGTGACGTAGCCGAGATGCGGCGTCAGGACCACGTTGTCGAGGCTTCGCAGGGGGTGGTCGGGCGGCAGCGGCTCCCGGTCGAACACGTCGAGGCCCGCGCCCGCGATCCGGCGGGCGCGCAAGGCCTCGATCAGCGCGGCTTCGTCGACGATCGGCCCGCGGGCGGTGTTGACGAGGAAGGCCGTCGGCTTCATGCGCGCGAGGTCGGCGGCGCCGACGAGGCCGCGGCTGCGCTCGCCGAGGACGAGGTGGATCGTGACCACGTCCGAGCGGGCGAACAGCGCGTCCTTCGTCACGAGCGTGGCGCCCGCGGCCTGCGCCCGCTCCGCCGTCAAATTCTGGCTCCAGGCGAGCACCTCCATGCCGAAGGCGCGGCCGAGTTCGGCCATGCGCGTCCCGAGCCGGCCAAGGCCGACGATCCCCAGCGTCCGGCCGTGGAGGCTCATGCCCAGCGTCTCCTGCCAGCCGCCGGCGCGCATGCGGGCATGCTCCTGCGGGATGTGCCGGGCGAGCGACAGGATGAGGCCGAAGGCGAGTTCGGGCGTCGCGTGGTGGCCTTCGCCGGGATGGGTGTTGCACACCGTGACGCCGTGGGCGACCGCAGCTTCCGTGTCGAGGGTGCGTGCCCGCGCTCCCGTCGCGACGACGAGCTTCAGGTTCGGCAGCCGCTCGAACAGGGCGCGGGGCATCGCCATCCGCTCGCGCATCAGGCAGAGCACGTCGTACGGCGCGAGCACCGCGGCGGCCTCGTCGGGCACGGCGAGGTTGCGGTCGAAGACGTCGATCCTCGCCTCGGGCCCGAGGCTGTCCCAGTCCGCGAGGGAGAGGGCGACGCGCTGATAGTCGTCGAGAACGGCGATGCGCAGCACGGCGGCTCCTTCGGCGATCGCCCCGTTCTGGACGCTCGCGGCGGCACCCGCAAGCGGCTACGGCTCGGTGGAAGCCCGCCTCAGAGGCGGAACCAGAGCGTGGCGATCCCCAGGAAGCAGAAGAAGCCGAGGATGTCGGTCGTCGTCGTGACGAAGGGTCCGGCCGAGACCGCCGGGTCGAAGCCGAGGCGACTCAAGGTGAGCGGGATCAGGATGCCGCCGAAGGCCGCGATCGACAGAACGGTCAGCATGGCGAGGCCGATCACGAAGCCGAGGTCGGCGAGGCGGAACCAGGTCCCCGCGATCACCCCGAGGATGAGCGCGAAGGCGAGGCCGTTGAGCATGCCGACCATGACCTCGCGCCGGATCACCCGCAGCGCGTTGGCGCGGCCGAGCTCGCGCATGGCGAGCGCCCGCACCGACACCGTCATGGTCTGGGTGCCGGCGTTGCCGCCCATCGAGGCGACGATCGGCATGAGGATGGCGAGGGCCACCATCTGCTCGAGGGAGGCCTCGAACTGGCGGATCACCGTCGCCGCGATCAGCGCGTTGATCATGTTGACGAACAGCCACGGGAAGCGGCTGCGCACGATGGCGAAGACGTCGTCGGAGAGCGCCTCCTCGGCCTTGACGCCGCCCAGCGCCTTCAGGTCCTCGTCCGCCTCCTCCTGGATCACGTCGACGATGTCGTCGACCATGATCGCGCCGACGAGCCGGCCGGCTTCGTCGACCACCGCCGCCGAGACCAGGTTGTAGCGCTGGAAGAGGCGGGCGACGTCCTCCTGGTCCTGCGTGGCACGGACCACGTCCGGGTCCTCGCGCATGATGTCGCCGATCGTGACCGGGCGCTTCGAACGCAGGAGCTTGTCGAGGGGGACCGTGCCGATGAGGTGGTAGGCCGGGTCGACGACGAAGATCTCGTAGAAGGTTTCCGGCAGGTCCTCCGTCTCGCGCATGTAGTCGATGGTCTGGCCGACGGTCCAGAACGGCGGCACCGCGATGAACTCGGTCTGCATCCGCCGTCCGGCGGAATCCTCCGGGTAGTCGAGGGAGCGCTGCAGGGCGACCCGCTCGAGGGCGGGCAGCTGGCGCAGGATTTCCGCCTTGTCGGCCTCGTCCAGGTTCTCGAGGATGTAGACGGCGTCGTCGGATTCGAGCTCGCGGACGCCCTCGACCACCGTCCTGGTCTCGAGCTCCTCGAGGATCTCGTCGCGGACCGCGTCGTCGACCTCGGTCAGGACGGCGAAGTCGAAATCGGGACCGAGGAGCTCGATGAGGCGGGGCCGCTCCTCGGGCTCGAGCGCCTGCAGGAGGTCGGCCGCGTCGGCGGCGTGCAGGTCCTCCATGAGGGCCCGCACCCGGTCGGCGTCGGCGGCGGCGAGCGCGGCGGCGACCGCCTCGACGAAGGGTCGGGAGACGTTGCCCTCGTCGTCGCGGAAGGGGGGCGCGTGCTCCGGCGGGCGGAGCGCCTCGTCGTGGACGTCCTGCATCGCCCTGTCCTGAACCGGGGGAAGCCTGCAGGCCTTTTAGGAGGCCCTCCCGAGGCTGGCAATCCGGCCGGTGCTGCCCGGCGCGCCGCGTCCCTGCTATAGAGGCGCCGTGCGCAAGCTCTTCACCATCGGCTACGAGGGCGCGAGCCCGGACCGCTTCCTCGCCGCCCTGCAGGAGGCGGGCGTCGCCCTCGTCGCCGACGTGCGGGCGGTGGCGCTGTCGCGCAAGCGCGGCTTCTCGAAGAACCAGCTTCGGGACGACCTCGCCGAGGGCGGCGTCGGCTACCGCCACTTCATCGCGCTCGGCACCCCGAAGCCCGGGCGCGAGGCGGCCCGGGCCGGGGACGCCGCCACCATGCGCCGGATCTTCTGCGAGCAGCTCGACACGGCGGGCGCCCAGGCCGCCTTCGAGGACCTCGCCGCGCTCGCCGCCGAGCAGCCGGTGTGCCTCCTGTGCTTCGAGCGCGACCCGGCCTTCTGCCACCGGCGCATCCTGGCGGAGCGGCTCGCGTCGCGCGGCTTCGAGGCGGTCGACCTGTTCGCGCCCTGAGCCCCGATGCGGGCCGCAGCCGGTTTTTGCGGGGAGCCCCGGTCCCTGCTAAAGGGTGTCGACCCGAAACCGGAAAGCCGATCATGCCGAGCGCGCAGGGCCTGCGGGCCGCCAACGACGTGTCGAACCCCAACGACCTCCAGGCCTGGTGGATGCCGTTCACCGCCAACCGCTCCTTCAAGGCGCGGCCGCGGCTCGTCGCCCGGGCGGAGGGGATGTACTACTACGCGCCGGACGGCCGGCAGGTGATCGACGGCTCGGCCGGCCTGTGGTGCTGCAACGCCGGCCACAACCGGGAGCCGATCGTGCGGGCGATCCAGGCCGAGGCGGCGACGCTCGACTTCGCGCCCGCCTTCCAGTTCGGCCATCCAAAACCCTTCGCGCTCGCCTCGCGCATCGCGGCGCTCGCGCCCGGTGACCTCGACCACGTGTTCTTCTGCAATTCCGGCTCGGAGGCGGTCGACACCGCGCTCAAGGTGGCGCTCGCCTACTGGAACGTCTCCGGCCAGGGCCAGCGGACCCGGCTCATCGGCCGCGAGCGCGGCTATCACGGGGTCGGCTTCGGCGGCATCTCGGTCGGCGGCATCGTGCCGAACCGGCGCTATTTCGGCTCGCTCCTCGCCGGCGTCGACCACCTGCCCCACACCTACAACCGGGCCGAGCAGGCTTTCTCCCGCGGCGAACCGGACTGGGGGGGCCACCTCGCCGACGCCCTGGAGCCGATCGTGGCGCTGCACGACGCCTCGACCATCGCCGCGGTCATCGTCGAGCCGATGGCGGGCTCGACCGGCGTGCTGCCGCCGCCCAAGGGCTACCTGCAGAAGCTGCGCCAGATCTGCGACCGGCACGGCATCTTGCTGATCTTCGACGAGGTCATCACCGGCTTCGGGCGCCTCGGCTTCCCCTTCGCGGCCGAGCGCTACGGGGTCGTGCCGGACATGATCACCTTCGCCAAGGGCGTCACCTCGGGCACGGTGCCCATGGGCGGCGTGCTCGTCCGCAAGGGCATCCACGACGCCTTCATGAAGGGGCCCGACCACCTGATCGAGCTCTTCCACGGCTACACCTATTCGGCCCACCCGCTCGCCGCCGCGGCGGGCCTCGCCACCCTCGACCTCTACCGGGACGAGGACCTTTTTGCCCGCGCCCGGGGCCTCGAGGAGGCCTGGGCCGACGCGATCTTCACGCTCAAGGGGCACCCGAACGTGGTCGACATCCGCACGCTCGGCCTCGTCGCGGCGGTCGACCTCGCCTCGCGCCCCGACGCCGTCGGCAAGCGCGCCTACGAGGCGATGGAGCGCGCCTTCCACGACGCCGGCCTGATGATGCGCATCACCGGCGACACCATCGCCCTGTCGCCGCCGCTGATCGTGACGCAGGACCAGATCGGCGAGATCGT
>DATLFZ010000080.1:0-2795 GCA_035540795.1 Beijerinckiaceae bacterium
ATCGTCACGACGCTCTGCCCGGGCGGCAAGGAGCGCATGCGCCGGCTCATGGACGCGATCGCGTCGGGGCGCATCGACACCCGGCCGCTGGTCACCCACCGCTTCAAGCTCGACCAGATCGAAGAGGCCTACGAGCTCTTCGCCAACCAGCGCGACGGCGTCCTCAAGGTGGCGATCACGCCCTGAGGACCGGGCCGGCCCGGCCCGCTCCCTCGGCGGCGGCGGCCTCAGCGGGGCAGCGGCCGCGGCGAAAGCTGTGCCGCGTCCCGCCGGGGCACGTCGCCGCTCGGCAGGCGACGCGTGTCCGGCTGCCCCACGAAGGGCATCGTGACGAGCCGTGGCAGGGTGAGGTCGGAAGGGTCCCGGTAGGCGGGCACGCCGATGTCGATGGCGTCCTGCGGCACGTCGAGACGCAGGGTGCCGTGCAGCCGATCCCACAAGGTGAAGCCGCTCGACCAGTTGGAGTCGACCTCCTCCTCCACGACCGAGTGGTGGATGCCGTGCATGCGCGGGGTCACGACGAGGGAAACGAGCCGGCGCTCGAGCCAGAGCGGCAGGCGCAGCTCGGAGTGATGGAAGAGGATCGAGACGAACAGAAAGGTCTGCCAGATCGAGAGGGGGCGCGGCGCGACGCCGATGAGCGCCACCTGCGCCGCCCGGTACGGCACCGAGACCGCCATCTCGGCGAAGTGGAACCGCAGCGCCGTCGAGGCGTCCATGTCGAGGTCGGCGTGGTGGACCTGGTGCAGCCGCCAGAGTGCCGGCGAGCGGTGCGTCAGCACGTGCCAAAGGTAGAGCGTGTAGTCCATCAGGGCGACCGCGAGCGCCGTCTCGGCCCAGGGCGGCAGGTCGAGCCGCTTCAGAAGCCCGAGGCGGCGGCGCTCGACGAGCCGCGACAGGGGCTCCACGACCGGCTTCTCGAGGACCCGCAGCGTTGCGGCGCTCAGCCCCGCCACGGCCAGGTTGCGGATGTTGCGCCGCGCCTTGCCTTCGCGCCGTTCGCGAAGGGGCCGGCGCGTCTCGGCGAGAGCCAAGAGCCCGAACGCGCCGAGGACGATCGCGCCGCTGACCCAGGCCGGAATGCGCCGGCCCTGGCTCACAGCCGGGCGGCCATCAGGGCGTGGCTCGCCCGGTCGTCCCGGTTGCGCGGTCCGGGCCCGATCGGCCCGAAATCCCCGCGCAGGGCCTTGAGGGCGAAACGCTCGGTGTCGATCTCGCGCATCGTGCGCACCCCGCGCCGGCGGAAGAAGCCTACCGGCGGGCACCAGCCCTGCAGGGCGTGCTGGAGCAGGAAGGCGGTGACCGCGATCGGCACCGCCAGGACGCGCTTGTCTACGAGGATGCCGAGCACCGTGCCGGCGAGCGCGATCGTGGCCGCGTTCGCCTCGAGGGTGCGCTCCATGTCCCATTCGGCGTCGAGCTCGCGCAGGCGGCGCTCGATCAGCCGGGGATTGGCGGCGTGGTGGCGCACGCTCGCGGCGGTCTCCCGCTCGATCCGGCGATTGACGTGCGGGCTCGTGTGAGCCGGCACCCGCTCCGAGGTTCCTGGCAGCATGGGCATCCTCCGTCCGGGAGAACGCCCACGCCGACGAACGGGTCCCGGCTCAGGCGGCCTTCGCCAGGTGGCCGTCGTTCTCCTGCTTGAGGTCCCGCGCCGCGCTACCGATCGCGTCGAGGAGCTTCTGGTCCTCGATCGCGGCCATGAACGGCAGCAGGGCGCCGGTGTCGGCGATGCCGGCGAGGCGCACGGCCGCGTGCAGGACCCGCATCGGCGAGTGGGCGTCGCGCAGGTCCTCGAGCGGCATGAAGCGGGCCCGCAGGCGCTCCGCCTGCGCCGTGTCGCCGGCCTGGAGCGCGAGGCGGATGGCGTTCGACAAAGCCGGGCCGACGCAGACCGAGCCCGAGGTGAAAGCGCGGATGCCGAAGCCGTTCCAGTGCGCGATCACCGGCCGCTCGCCGATGCCACTGATGACGAGCGCCGGGTCGACCTCGCCGAGGAGGTCGTGCAGATACCGGTCCTCGGACGGGTTCTCGCGCACGATGGCGTACTTGATCGCCGCGATGGCGCCGTCCCGGGCGAGGCGGCCGAGATCCTTCGGCTCCACGTAGCCGAGGTCCTTGACGTAGGCGACGATCGGCTTGCCGTAGGCATCGGCGATCCGGCGCAGGCCCGTCGCGACGCCCTCGACGGCGATCGGGAACCGGTGCGGCAGCACCATCACGCTCGGGAAGGGATAATCCTTGGCGATGGCGGCCTGGTCCATGGCCTTGCCGAAGTCGCTGCCGATCGACGGCAGCATCCAGTCGCCGGCCTGCGCCAGGCGCTGGAGCATCTCCAGGAACGGCGCGTATTCGCGCACGCCCATGTGGTAGAGGTTGGCGTTGCCGCCGTACATGAAGGTGCTGACCCCGCCCGCCCGCATGTGGGCGAGGATCTTGCGGTTCTCGCCCTCGTCGAAGGAGAGGTCGGCCCGGCGCGCCAGCGGCGGCACCGAGATCACCGAGCGGCGCAGGTCCTCGGGGCGGACGGGATCGGTCTTCATGGGGCTCCTCCGGGGATCGGGGTCGCCGGCACCCTAGACGCGGCGGGAAACATCGGCAATCGAGGGCGGCGGAGACCCACGATGCGCTTCCCTTTGGTCGCTCTCGCCCTGCTCGCCCCGGCTCCCGCGGCAGCCCTCGACTGCCCGATCCCCCCGAACGCGGTCGAGACGCAGCTCGAAGCCGCCCCCTCCTGCCGGGACGCGGTCGATCTCTTCCGCGCCTGCCTCGCCGGATCCGGCGCGGAAGAGATC
>DATLFZ010000081.1:0-6905 GCA_035540795.1 Beijerinckiaceae bacterium
ACCTCCACGACGCCGCCACCACCACGGAGAAGTTCCTCGAGCGGGTGCGCGCCAAGGGGCTCCACCTTCCATGAGCGACGCCCGCTGAATCGCCGCGTTCCGCGCCCGCGTGGATCCGCCGCGATGGCGGCGACGCGGTCAGCCGGGGACGCCAAAATAATCCCGGTACCACTCGACGAAGCGCCGCACGCCCTCCTCCACCGGGATCGCCGGCTTGAACCCTGTGAGCGCTTCGAGAAGGTCGGGGCTCGCGGTCGTCAGGGGCACGTCGCCCTTCTGCATCGGCAGCATGCGCTTGACGGCCGCGCGCCCCGTCGCCCGCTCGACCGCCTCGATGAAGGCGGAGAGCCCGACCGGGCGGCCGCCGCCGATGTTGACGACCCGAAAGGGCGCCGCCGGGGAGAGGGAATCGAAATCCGCGACCGGGCTGCCGGCGACCGGCGCCGCCGGGATCAGCCGGACGATCGCCTCGACGAGGTCGTCGATGTAGGTGAAGTCGCGGGCCATCGCGCCCTCGCCGTAGACGTCGATCGGCTCGCCCGCGAGGACCGCCCGCACGAACTTGAAATACGCCATGTCCGGCCGGCCCCACGGGCCGTAGACCGTGAAGAAGCGGAAGGCGGTCGTCGGCACGGCCCAGAGATGGGCGTAGGAATGGGCCATCGCCTCCGCCGCCTTCTTCGTCGCGGCGTAGAGCGTCAGGGGATGGTCGGTGGGGTCCGTCTCGGCAAAGGGCACCTTGTCGTTCGCCCCGTAGACCGAACTCGTCGAGGCGAGCAGAAAATGGCGCGGGGGGTGCCGGCGCACCGCCTCGAGGACGTTGAAGGTGCCGACGAGATTGGCGTCCACATAGGCGCGGGGGTTTTCCAGGGAGTAGCGCACGCCGGCCTGCGCGGCGAGATGGACCACGAGGTCGGGCGCGCTCTCCGCGAAAGCCTCCGCAGCGGCGGGCTCGTCCTCGAGCAGGAGCTCCCGGCCCGAAAAGGCGTTCGAGCGCGCGAGCAGGGCATGGCGGGCGCGCTTGAGGGAGACGTCGTAATAGGGGGTCATGCCGTCGAGCCCGGTGACGAGCCACCCGTCCGCGAGCAGCCGCCGGCACAGGTGAAAGCCCACGAAGCCCGCCGATCCGGTGACCAACGCCCTGCGGCCGCCCTCCTGGGTCCCGTTCATCCGGGGCTCGGCTCGCTCCTGCAAGGCGGTTCACTCCGTCGCCGGGCGGGCTTCGGCCCGCCGCCGATGATTGTAGAGGACTCGCGACTGGTGTAACCCGCCGCGATGAACGATCCTCGAAATCCTGCCCTCGCGAGCGCGGATCCGCGGCCGCGCCGCCACGGGACCGGCTGGCTCCTCAGGCAACTGCGCGACGTGGCCATCATCCTGGTCACGAGCGTTGTTCTGATGGAGCTCGCGATCCGGGCCTACGACTACGTCTCCCCCTCGTTCATCTTCGGGTCCACCGACTACAACCGCCTCTACCGGCCCGCGCCCTTCTCCTACGACTACGATTTCCGGATCAACTCGCGGGGGTTCAAGGACGTGGAGTTCACGACGGAGAAGGCTCCGGGCACGATCCGGGTCGTCGCCCTCGGCGACTCCTTCACGTACGGCGCGGTGCCGTACGACCACACCTACGTCACGCTCCTGAAGAAGGCGCTGCACGAGCGCTTCGGGAACGTCGAGCTGCTCAACATGGGCATCCCCGGAACGGGACCGCGCGACTATCTCGAACTCTTCGCCACCGAAGCGGCCCCCCTCCGGCCCGACGTGGTGGTCGTGTCGGTGTTCCTCGGCAACGACTTCGTCGGCGGCACGCGCCGCGTGCGCTCGTACCTGTACGAGCTCGTCCGCTACGTCGTCCGTCTGCGGACGCAGGCGCGGAAGCACATCTATCACGGTGCGGGGACCTACGACGACGACGCCCCCGTCTTCACCGACGAGTTCTACCTGCAGCTCGAGCGCGACCGAAGCCTCGTCTTCAGGCGCGAGCTCGGACACATCGAACCGAGCGTCAGGACGGCGCTGAACGACCTCGCGGAGATCAAGCGCCTCGCCGATCGCCTCGCCGTCCGGCTCTACATGGTCCTCCTCCCCGACGAGGTTCAGGTCGACCCGGACCTCCGGGACAAGGTTCTTCAGAGCGCCGGGCACCCGGCTTCCGATTACGATTTCGGCGGCCTCAACCGCCGGATCTCGGCCTTCCTCGACGCGCTCGGGGTCGAGCATCTCGACCTTCTCCCCGGATTCCTGGCCCAGACCGGGCAGACGCGGCTCTACCGGAACAACGACTCGCACCTGAACATCGCCGGCAACCGGTTGGCCGCCGAGATGATCCTCGCCGACATGGTTCGGCGGCCCGGGCTGTTCGGCAAGGAGAGCCCCTGAGCGGGCAGCGGGGCGGTTCGGGGCGCTTCCTTGCCGCCGCGGGACCGCTCGTGTATCGGGGCGCCATGCAGGGCAGCCACGAAAACCTCGTCCGCGAGGACGATCTGAAGCCGGGGTCCGAGCGCGGCTTCGGGATCGTCATGGCGGTCGCCTTCCTCATCTTCGCGGGGATCGCCGCCTGGGGCGGCTGGGCGCTGCGGGCCGGCGTCCTGGCGGCCGTCGCGGCGGCGTTCGGCGCCCTCGCCTTCCTCGCCCCGGCCGTTCTCGCGCCCCTCAACCGGCTGTGGTTCCGGTTCGGGCTCCTCCTGCACAAGGTGATGAGCCCGCTGATCCTGGGGCTCCTGTTCTTCGTCGTGATCACGCCGATCGCCCTGTTGATGCGGCTCTTCGGCAAGCGCCCCCTGCCCCTCGGCTTCGACCGGGAGGCTGCGACCTACTGGACGCCCCGCGCCGGCGGCGGCCCCGCACCCGGGTCGATGCGCAAGCAGTTCTGAGGGCTTCAGCCCGAGGCCGGCCGCCGCAGGGCGATGTCGTAGAGCCCGTGCACCTCGAAGGCGAACCAGGCCACCGGCCAGCGCCGCGCGACCGCGAATTCCGTCAACGCCCGGTGGACCCCGTAAGTGCCGAAGCCGGGATCCACATGCGCGAAATCGTTGAAGACGAGGAGCCCGCCCGGCTTCACCTTCGGCGCGGCGGCGGCGGCGTCCCGGCACACCCCCTCGTACGAGTGGTCGGCGTCGACGTAGATCCAGTCGAACGCCGCGTCCGGGAGCGCGGCGACTTGCGCCACCGAATCCCCCTGATGGAGGATCACCCGCGGATCGCGCGCGACGTCCTGCCGCAGCTGCGAGAAGTCGAGGTCGAGGAGGTGGAGCTCCTCGGGGCCGACCTCGTCGAGGATCGCCCGGGCGAAGTCGCCGCGATCGGTGCCGATCTCCACGACCCGCCCGCCCTTCGGCAAGGCGGCCAGGAGGTCGAGGCGGGACGCGGCCACCCGGCAATCGCGGACGAGCTCGGGCGGGATCGGCGGCGACGGCCGCACCGGCGTGGTGAGGTGGCGCGCGAGCCGGTAGGCCCGGCGGATTCCGCTCGGCGCGCCCTTGCGCATCCGCAGGATCAGTTCGGCGATCGCGTCCCGCATGGTCCCTCGCCGGCGCCCGTTGTCGGTCCGCTCCGGCCCCTTCATGACCGGCTCCTGTAGGGCCTCCCGGTCCCGGAGTCTCCCCGGTGAGGCCGTACGGGCGGATGCCGCAGAGCCCGGCGGCGACGTCGCAGACTTGCTCCTTTCCGTCGTCTGGGCTATCGGGCGCCCGGCATGGACGCGGGGAGGCCTCGTCCACGAGCGGCCGGCTCGTCCGGCTCCGATTGCGAGCGCGGATCGCGGCGGGCCTGCCGGCGAGGGGATCGCCGGGTCGAGATGCCCGCCCAAGCGCTTCTGGGGACACCATGACGTTCGTTTCCGAACTGGTCGAGTTCCTTCTCGCCCGCAAGAAGTTCTGGCTCATCCCGATCATGCTGATGATGGCGATGTTCGGCGGCCTGATCGTCCTCACCAAGGGATCGGCCGTGGCGCCGTTCATCTACACGCTCTTCTAGAGCCTGCATGCGCATCCTCGGGATCTCGGCGTACTACCACGACAGCGCGGCCGCGCTGGTGGTGGACGGGACCGCCGTCGCGGCGGCGCAGGAAGAGCGCTTCACGCGCCGCAAGCACGACGCCGGTTTTCCGGCGAACGCGGTGCGCTACTGCCTCGCCGAGGCCGGCGTCGCCCTGTCCGAGCTCGACGCCGTCGTCTTCTACGAGAAGCCGTTCATCAAGTTCGAGCGCCTGCTC
Source organism: Beijerinckiaceae bacterium (assembly GCA_035540795.1). Taxonomy (GTDB): domain Bacteria; phylum Pseudomonadota; class Alphaproteobacteria; order Rhizobiales; family Beijerinckiaceae; genus JAJKJG01. Next base: position 4,217 of record DATLFZ010000081.1, read on the forward strand.
GAGACCTACGTCTCGACGGCGCCGCACGGCTTCCGGCAGTTCCGCATGTCGATGCCGGTCTGGCTGCGCGAAAAGCTCTTCCAGAAGGACCTGCTCACCGGCGAGCTGCGCAAGATCGACCGGGACTTCGACGGCGGCCGGCTGCGGTTCAGCGAGCACCATCTGAGCCATGCGGCGAGCGCGTTCTTCCCCTCCCCCTTCCGGCGGGCGCTGATCCTGACCCTCGACGGGGTCGGCGAGGCGACCACCACCTCCGCGGCGCTCGGCCGCGAGGACCGGATCGAGGTGCTGCGCGAGCTGCACTTCCCGCACTCGCTCGGCCTCCTCTACTCGGCCTTCACCTACTATGCCGGGTTCAAGGTCAATTCGGGCGAGTACAAGCTGATGGGCCTCGCCCCCTACGGCGAGCCGCGCTTCGCGCAGACCATCCTCGACACCCTCGTCGACGTGAAGCCGGACGGCAGCTTCCGCCTCGACCAGAGCTATTTCGACTACGCCGCCGGGCTCACGATGGTGAACGAGCGCTTCGAGGCGCTGTTCGGCGAACCTGTGCGCGGCCCCGAGTCGCTGCTCACACCGTTCCACATGGACATCGCCGCCTCGATCCAGGCGGTCACCGAGGAGATCGTCCTGCGGCTCACCCGCTCGCTCGCGGCGGAGACGGGCGAGCGCAACCTCTGCCTCGCCGGGGGCGTGGCCCTCAACTGCGTCGCCAACGGAAAGATCTGGCGCGACGGCAAGTTCGACGGGATCTGGGTCCAGCCCGCCGCCGGCGACGCGGGCGGCGCCCTCGGGGCCGCGCTCGCCGCCCACCACCTCGAATTCGAGCGGCCGCGGACCCTGCCCAACACCCTCGACGGCATGAGCGGCGCCTATCTCGGGCCGTCCTTCGCGGGCGAGGAGGTGGAGCGGCGCCTCGCCGCCGCCGGCGCCCGCTTCAGCGTGCTCGGCGACGAGGAGCTCCTCGAGGCGGCCGTGGACGGGCTCGCCGGCGAGAAGGCCCTCGGCTGGTTCCAGGGGCGGATGGAGTTCGGCCCCCGCGCCCTCGGCGCCCGTTCCATCCTCGGCGACGCCCGCAGCCCGCAGATGCAGAAGACCCTGAACCTCAGGGTCAAGTACCGGGAATCGTTTCGGCCCTTCGCCCCGGCGGTCCTCGCCGAGGACGTGGCCGAGTGGTTCGAGCACGACCGCGAATCGCCCTACATGCTGATCGTCGCGGACGTGCAGCCGGACCGGCGCCGGGCCATGACCGCGGAGGAGAACGCGCTCTTCGGCATCGACAAGCTGAACGTGGTCCGCTCCGAGATCCCCGCCGTGACGCACGTCGACTATTCGGCCCGGCTGCAGACCGTGCACGCGGAGACGAACCCGCGCTTCCACGCGCTCCTGTCCCGCTTCAAGGCCAAGACCGGCTGCCCGGTCCTCGTCAACACGAGCTTCAACGTCCGCGGGGAGCCGATCGTCGCCACCCCGGAGGACGCCTTCCGCTGCTTCATGGGCACGGACATCGAGCTCCTGGCCGTCGGCAACTGCCTCCTGCGCAAGGAGGACCAGGACCCGGCGCTGGCGCAGGACTACAAGAACGCCTTCGACCTCGACTGATCGCGAGACGGGGCCCCGGGGCGAGGCACCGGGCCGCGGGCGGCCGGGTTCCCGGGCCGCGGGCGCTGGTGTATCCGAGGCCGATGGGACGCGCGCACGACAAGGCGGCCGTCGCGGCGGATGCGGGCCGCGCCCCCACGGGGCGGCGCCTGCCCCCGGCGCTGCGCCGCGCGCTCCTCTTCCTGCGCGACGCGGCGATCATCGCGGCCGTCACCGTGCTCCTTCTGGAAGTGTCGCTGCGCGCCTACGCCTACGTCTCCCCGACCTTCATCTTCGGCTCCACGGACGCGAACCGGCAGTTCCGGGCGAAGCCGTTCTCCTACGACTACGATTTCCGGATCAACTCGCGGGGCTTCAAGGACGTCGAGTTCGCGACCGAGAAGCCGCCCGGCACCGTCCGGGTCGTGGCCCTCGGCGATTCCTTCACCTACGGCGCCGTTCCCTACGCTGCGAACTACGTGACCCTTCTCAAGGAGGCTTTGCGCGAGCGGTTCGGCAACGTCGAGGTGCTCAACATGGGCATTCCGGGGACCGGGCCCCGGGACTACCTCGAGCTCCTCGGCGGCGAGGCGGCCGCCCTCGACCCGGACGTGGTGATCGTTTCCCTGTTTCTCGGCAACGACTTCGAGCCGCCCCGGCGCGTGCGCTCCTACCTCTACGAGCTCGCGCGGTTCGCCGTGCGCCTCGGCACCCAGACCACCGGGCAGATCTACCACGGGCCCGGGACCTACGACGACGACGCGCCCGTGTTCACGGACGAGCGCTACCTCGCCCTCGAGCGCGAGCGCAGCGCCGTCTTCCGCCGCGACCCGGGCGCGGCGGAGCCCGCGATCCGCGCCGGACTGGAATACGTCGCGGCGATGAAGCGCGTCGCCGACCAGCGCGGAATCCGGCTCTACGCGGTGCTCATTCCGGACGAGGTCCAGGTCGATGCGGCGCTGCAGGAGAAGGTCGTGCGCAGCGCCGGCCATGCGCCCTCGGACTACGATTTCGGCGGGCTCAACCGGCGGATCGCGCGCTTCCTCGACGAGCTCGGGGTCGAGCACCTCGACCTGCTCCCCGCCTTCCTGGCCCGCTCCGAGACCCG
>DATLFZ010000082.1:0-6151 GCA_035540795.1 Beijerinckiaceae bacterium
GCCTCGTCGTCGGCGCCTTCAATCTCCACATGCGCGAGGCCGACGAGGTCGAGATGGGCGCCGGGCGTCAGCCAGGCGCCGCGCACGAGGGGCGCGGCCGAGAGCGTCGCGCAGGAGACGAGGTCCGCCGCGCGCACCGCCGCTTCGAGATCCGTCACCGCTTCGACCGGAAGGCCTTCGGCCCGAAGGGTTTCGGCGAGGGCCTGCGCCTTCTCGGGCCGGTGGTTCCACAAGGCGACCGCCTCGATCGGCCGCACGCTGCGGTGCGCCCGGATCAGGAAGGGCGCGAGCGCGCCCGCGCCGACCATCACCATGCGGCGGGCCTCCGGCCGGGCGAGGTGGCGGGCGGCGAGCGCCGACGCGGCGGCGGTGCGCCACAGGGTCAGGCGCGTGCCGTCGAGGGCCGCGAGCGGGGCGCCCGTGTCCCCGTCCATCAGGAGGTAGGTCCCGAGCACGCTCGGCAGCCCCTTGGCCCCGTTGTCCGGGAACACCGAGACGACCTTGACGCCGAGGAAGCCGCCGCCCCAGGCGGGCATCAGGAGGAGGGTCGCCGGGGCGCCGTTTCGGGCGATCTCGTGGTGGTGGCGCGTCGGCGTGGTCAGGCCGGCGCGAAAGGCCTCGGCGAGGGCGTCGATCAGGGTCGGGAAGGAGAGGGCGGCGTCGATCTCGGCCGCGCCGACGACGCGCACTAGACCCGGCTCGGCAGGCCGGCGGCGGCCCGATGGGCGCGCAGGCGCTCGGTCTCCTGGCGCAGCTCGCGGGCCTCGCGGCGGTATTCGCGCTCCGCGCGGCGGTGCTTCGCCTGGGCGAGCCAGGCGGCGATGCCGCCGACGACGACCCCCAGGGCGACCGCTCCGAACAGGACCGCGTAGAGCGGCAGGGTGGCGCTGAACTGCGGCGTCGGCGAGATCGGGTCGAAGGACAGCACCACCGGTCCGCGGTTGGCGATCGCCAGCAGCACGACCGCGACGGCGATCGGCAGGAGCAGGAGCGCCTTGACGAAGGCGGACATCAGCGCGCCCCCGCCGCCTGCTTCGGCCGCATCTCGGCCGGCTTCGGATTGAGCCGCGCGCGCATTTCCTTGCCCGTCTTGAACACCGGAATGGCCTTCTCGGACACGGCAACGGTTTCCCCCGTGCGCGGGTTGCGGCCGGTGCGCGCGTCGCGCTTCTTGATCGAGAACGCGCCGAAGCCGCGCAGCTCCACCCGGTCCCCCCGCGCCAGCGCCTCCGTGATCGTGTCGAGGATCGCGTTGACGATCTTCTCCACGTCGCGCTGGTAGAGGTGGGGGTTCTGCTGCGCGATCTTGAGAACGAGTTCCGACTTGATCATGGAGGGATGACCTAGTTCTTTGAAATATCGTCTATTTTATTGATTTTCGAGAGCAGGGTGCCAAATGGCCAGGAGCCCGTCAAGCTTGGCGATATCGGCGGCGCGGGACGCCCGGTGCAGGCTCTCGGCGATCCGGTCGAAACCGAGGAGGTCGAGGCCGAACCCGGCCGCGGTCAGGAGGTCGAAGTCCCGTCCGCCGCGGGGGCGCCAGTTGCGCACCGGAAGGTCGCGGGTGACGCCGCGCTCGCGCTCGAGCCAGCCGATGGCGGTGCGCTCGTCGCCGACCCCGTCGACGAGGCGCAGGGCGACGCTCTGGCGGCCGTTGAAGACCCGGCCGGTGGCGACCCCGTCGACCTGCTCGGGGGTGAGGTTGCGCCGCTCGGCGACGATCGCCCGGAACCACTGGTGGGTGTCGTCGACGACCTCCTGCAGCACCGCGCGGGCCTCGGGCGAGGTCGGCCGGAACGGGTTCGGCGCCGCCTTGAGCGGCGTCGACTTCACCTCCTCCACGGCGACGCCGAGCTTGCCGAGGAGGGAGCTGACGTCCGGGTACTGGAGGAGGACGCCGATCGAGCCGACGAGGGAGGTCTGGCGGGCGACGATGTGATCGGTGCCGATCGCCGCGAGGTAGCCGCCGGAGGCGGCGGTGCCGTCGACGAAGGCGACGGTCGGCTTCTTCGCCGCGAGCGCGCGGATGTTCTGGAACAGCTCCTCCGCCCCGGTGACGCTGCCGCCCGGGCTGTTGATCGAGATCACCACGCCGGAGACCGAGGCGGATTCGCCGACCCGGCGCAGGAGGTCGGACATGCGCTGGTCGCCGCTGATGAAGCCGCCGATCGAGACGCGGGCGATCTGCGGGCCCGCGCGCCAGCCGGTGCGGCCCTCGACCGTGAAGCCGATCGCGGCCACGGCGGCGATGAGCGCCAGCACGCCGAGGACGCGCCAGAAGGAGAGCTTGCGACGCAGCCGCCGGCGGTCGGCGAGCGTCTCGGCATCGGTGGACATGAGCATTCCTCGCAGGAGCCCCCCTGAGAAGGCCGGGACACTACTCCCCCGCCTCCCCGCTCGGCAAGCGCGGGCGGACCCGCGGCGCGCTCAAAGTCGCAGCACGATCTTCCCGAAATGGACGTTGCGGTCCATGGCCTCGAAGGCCTGCGGGAAATCCTCGAACGGGAGCGCGTGGCTGATCACCGGTTCGATCTTCCCCTCGGTCATCCCCCGCAGCATGGCCTCGAAATCGTCCCGGTTGCCGCAGGTGACGCCCTGCAGGCGCACCTGGCGCATCACCGCGAGCGGCAGGGGAATGCTGGCGTTCGCCCCGGACAGGACGCCGACGAGGGCGATGGTGCCGCCCGGCCGCACGAGGCGGAGCGAGGCTTCGAGGGTGCCGGCGCCGCCGACCTCGATGACGAGGTCCATGCGGCCGCCGACCTCCCGCACCTTCTGCGGCCAGGCATCGTCCCGGTAGTCGACGACCGCGTCGGCGCCGAGCGCGCGCAGGCGCTGCGCCTTCTCCTCCGAGGAGGTGGTGGCGATCACGCGCGCCCCGATCAGCTTGGCGAACTGCAGGGCGAAGACCGACACCCCGCCGGTGCCCTGGACCAGCACCGTCTCGCCGGGCCGGCAGCGGCCGAGCTCGATCACCGCCGCCCAGGCGGTCAGCGCCGCGCAGGGGAGCGTCGAGGCGGCTTCGAGGCTCATGCCCTCGGGCACGGGCAGGAGGGCGGCCTCGGGCACGACCAGGAACTCCTGCAAGGTGCCGTCGCCGCCGAAGCCGCCCAGCGCCGAGGCGAGGCGCTCCGCCGTCGGCTCGCCGGCGATCCAGCCGGTGAAGAAGTGGAGGACGGCGCGCTCGCCCCCCCGAAAGCGCGTGCAGCCCGGCCCGACCGCCTCGACGGTCCCCGCCGCGTCCGAGCACGGGACCACGGGCAGTTTTTGGCGGGGATTGTAGATGCCGCGGGCGAGCAGCACGTCGCGGCGGTTCAGGCTCACCGCCTTGACCCGCAGCAGCACCTCCCCGTGCCCGGGCGCCGGCGTCTCGCGCTCGACGAGGCGGAGATTCTCGAGGCCGAAACGCTCGATGACGACGGCGCGGTGGGACATGACGGCTCCTTCTGCTCCCGTGATCCTACGCGATTGCCCGACGCGCGCGAGCGGCCTAGGTTCCGCCCATGCGCTTCGAGCTCGACCCCGAAGAGGAGATGATCCGCGACACCGCGCGCCGGATCGCCGCGGACCGGCTCGCGCCGCTCGCCGCCCGCCTCGATTCCGGCGAGGGCCGGGCCGAGCTCCTGGAGAACCTGAAGTTCCTGGCCGAGAACGGCTTCATGGGCCTCAACGTGCGCAGCGAGTACGGCGGCACGCAGGCCGGTTCCGTGGCCTTCGCCCTCGCGGTCGAGGAGCTCGCCTATGCCTGCGCCGCGACGGCGGTCACCGCATCGGTCACCAACATGGTGGGCGAGGTGATCCAGGCGGTCGGATCGGAGGAGCAGAAGCGCACCCACCTCCCCCGCCTCGCCGACGGCACCTACCCGGCCGGCGCCTTCTGCCTCACCGAGAGCGCAGCCGGCTCCGATCCCGCCGGCATGCGCACCCGCGCCCGGCGCGCCGACGGCGGCTTTGTCCTCGACGGGGAGAAGCTCTACATCTCGAGCGCCGAATACGCCGGGCTCTTCGTGGTCTGGGCGGTCACCGACCCGGAGGCCCGCAAGGGCAAGGGCATCTCCTGCTTCCTCGTCGAGCGCGACGCGCCGGGGCTCGCCATCGGCAAGGCCGAGCACAAGATGGGACAGACCGGATCGGCCACCAACACGGTCCATTTCGACGGCTGCCGGGTGCCCGCCGCGGCGCTGATGGGCCGCGAGAACGACGGTTTCCGGGTCGCCGTGGCGGAGCTCGCCGGCGGGCGGATCGGCGTCGCCGCGCTCTCCCTGGGCATCGCCCGGGCCGCCATGGACGCCGCCAAGGCCTACGTGAGGGAACGCCGCCAGTTCGGCAGCCCGATCGCCGAGTTCCAGGGCATCCAGTGGATGATCGCCGACCGGGAGGTCGACCTCGAAGCCTCGCGCCTCTTGATCCTCGCCGCCGCCCACCGCAAGGACAGCGGCCTGCCCTTCGCCAAGGAGGCCTCGATGGCGAAGCTGTTCGCCTCGGAGGCGGCGCACCGGGCGACCGACACGGCCCTCCAGCTCCACGGCGGCGCAGGCTACCTGCGCGATTTCCCGGTGGAGCGCCATGCCCGCGACGCGCGCATCACCCGCATCTACGAGGGCACGTCCGAGATCCAGCGCCTGATCATCGCCCGCGAGACCCTGCGGCAGGGCGGCTGAGGAGGAGAGACCCGTGTCGAAACTGAAGATCTACGGGGTCGCGCGCTCGCGCGCCTCGCGCATCATCTGGCTGTGCGAGGAGATGGGCCTCCCCTACGAGATCGTGCCGGTGGTCCAGGCCTACCGCCTGCCCGATCCCGACGCGCCGGGCGCGCCGATGCACACCCGAAGCCCGGCCTTCCTGAAGATCAACCCGAACGGGCACATCCCCTCGGTCGACGACGACGGCCTCGTCCTGCACGAATCCCTCGCCATCACCCTCTATCTCGCCCGCAAGCACGGCGGCGCCATGGGGCCGCGCAGCACGGCCGAGGACGGGCTCATGACCATGTGGACCCTGTGGGCCGCCACCGAGGCGGAGCCGCACACGATCGAGATCCTCTACCACCGGGTCTCGCGGCCCCCGGCCGAGCGCGATCCGGCCAAGGCGGACGCGGCGGTGGCGACGCTCCGCAACCCCTTCGCGGTGCTCGACCGGGCCGTCGCCGAGGGCGGCGGCTTCCTGGTCGGCGGGCGCTTCACCGTCGCCGACATCAACGTCGCCGAGGTGATCCGCTACGCCGGCGGAGCGCCGGAGCTGTTCGAGGCGGCGCCGAACGTGAAGGCCTGGCTCGCCGCCTGTCAGGCACGCCCGGCCTTCAAGACCATGTGGGCGAAGCGCGAGGCCGAACCGGCCTGATGTCGACCTACCGCCTCGACCGGCTGTTCGCCCCGCGCTCCGTCGCCCTCGTCGGCGCGAGCCCGCGCGAGGGCTCGCTCGGGCGCACGATCCTGCAAAACCTGCGCAGGGCCGGCTTTCCCGGGCCGATCCGGCTCGTCAACCCGCGCCACCGGGAGATCGACGGCCTTCCCTGCGTCGCCCGGATCGACGACCTCGACGCGCCGCCGGACCTGATGGTGGTCGCCTCGCCGCCCGCCTCGGTACCCGGGGTGGTCGCGGCGGCGGCGCAGAAGGGGGTGGCGGCGGCGATCGTCGTCACGGCGGGGCTCGGGCACGGACCGGGCTCCCTCGCCGAGGAGACGCGGCTCGCCGCCCGGGCGCATGGGCTGCGCCTCGTCGGGCCGAACTGCCTCGGCGTGATCGCGCCGCCGGCCCGCCTCGACGCGAGCTTCGCGGCGCAGGCGCCGATCGACGGCGACCTGGCGCTGATCTCGCAATCGGGCGCAGTCGCGGCGGCGCTGATCGAATGGGCGGCGCAGCGCCGGGTCGGCTTCTCGGCCGTGGTCTCGCTCGGCGACAAGGTCGACGTCGATTTCGGAGATTGCCTCGACTACTTCGCCGTCGACCGGGGCACGCGGGCGATCCTGCTCTACGTCGAGTCCGTCAACGACGCGCGCAAGTTCATGTCGGCGGCCCGCGCCGCGGCGCGGGCGAAGCCGGTCGTGGTGGTGAAGTCCGGGCGTCACGCGCAAGGAGCGCGGGCGGCGGCGACCCATACGGGGGCGCTCGCCGGCTCCGACGAGGTCTACGGCGCCGCCTTCCGCCGGGC
>DATLFZ010000083.1:0-2456 GCA_035540795.1 Beijerinckiaceae bacterium
CCGGGTGTCCCGGGTGGCGGAGATTTTGGGAGCGAGCGCGGTCTTCTTCGACACCGACATGACGCCCGCGCCCTTGGCGGCGGCGCGCTTCTCGTCGGCGACGGCGCTGCGGCTGTTCGGGGCGGTCGGGATCGGATCGTCGGCGTGGCCGCTCGCGGCGGCGTGGTTCTCCTCGATCTCGTTGCCGAAGTCGCGGCGGTGGCCTTCGGCCCGGGCGCTCTGGCGCGCCTCCTTCTTGGTCTTGGTCTTGGCGGCCTGCTTGCGGATGGTGGTGGCGTTGCTCGCCCGCGGCATGGTGGCTCCTCGCTCTCGCCCGCTCTCGCGGACCAATGCAGCCGGGGCGAACCGGGTTCCGAAAGGTGAGTAGCTGGAATTCTTTAGCGAAGAGGGGGCAAGGCATCTTACCCCGGCGCCTGCCGCCCCATATAAGGCGGTGCAGAGGCCCACGAGGCCCGAGGAGAACGGACCAACGCCCATGATGAGAAGCTTTTCGCGACGGGGTGGGCACGCCATGGCGCTCGCCGCCGTGTTCGCCCTCGCCATGACCGGTTTCGCCGAGGCCCGCGCGGGCGGCGGCAAGGGCGGCTTCGGCTCCCGCGGTCAGCGCACCTTCGACGCCCCGGCGGCGACCCGCACGGCACCGGCCCCGGCCGCGCCGATGCAGCGCACGCAGGCCCCCGCCCCGCAGGCCCAGCCGCGGGCGACCGCCCCGGCTCCGACGGCGGCCGCGCAGCCGCGCCGCTTCGGCACCGGCTTCATGGCCGGGCTCCTCGGCGCCGGCCTGCTCGGCGCGCTCTTCGGCGCCGGCCTGTTCGGCGGGCTCGGCTCGCTCGCCTCGATCCTCGGCTTCGTGCTGCAGGTCGCCCTGATCGCCGGCGCGATCTACCTCGTCGTGCGGCTGTTCCGCCGCCGCCAGGAGCCCGCCTATGCGGCCCCGACCGGGCACGCCTATTCGGGTCCGGCCCCGACCGGTCCGACGGGTCCCACCGGTCCGATGGGCCGCTCGGCGCTCGGCGGCCTCGGCGGTCTCGCGGGCGCCGCCCGCGCCGAACCGCAGCCCGCCGCGCCGATCCAGCGCGAGCGCAGCGACGAGGTCGGCATCGGGCCCGAGGATTACGGCGCCTTCGAGCGCCTCCTGCACGAGGTCCAGGGCGCCTACGGCCGCCAGGACGTCGAGGCGCTGTGGCGGATCGCGACGCCCGAGATGGCCGGCTATCTCCAGGAGGAGATCAACGACGCCGCCCGGGAGGGCCGCATCAGCAAGGTCGAGGACGTGCGCCTGCTCCAGGGCGATCTCGCCGAGGCCTGGCGCGAGGGCGAGAGCGCCTACGCGACCGTGGCCATGCGCTTCTCGCTCGTCGAGGCGGTGATCGAGCGGGCCACCGGCCGGGTCGTCTCCGGCGACCCGACCCGCCCGGTCGAGGTCACCGAGATCTGGACCTTCCGCCGCGACGGCGCGGCCCCGTGGAAGCTCTCGGCCATCCAGCCGGTCGAGTGAGCCTCGCGATTCCTTGCTGAGGAGCGGCCGGCGCGAGCCGGCCGTTTCCGTTTCGGGACGGAACAAGCGCCGCGGCGGCCGGTTCACCCGCGAACCGGAGGCCGCCCATGACCTTGTCCGCGCAAGTCCCCCGCGAGCCGCCGCCCGGCGGCACTGTCCCGGGCGACATGCCCCCGCCGCCGGCCGACCGGCCCCAGCCCGGCCCGAGCGGGCCGCGCACGCCCTATCCGGTCGACGATCCCGGCATCGGCGATCTAACCGGCCCGGGCTCCGAGCCCGACTACCTGCCGGGCGATCCCTCGAACCCCAAAACCCGCTTCTGAAGGAGGCGCGCATGCAGGAGACGAACCGCGTCGCCATCGACGAGACCGACCGCCTCATCGCCTCGAACAAGGTCGAGGGGACCGAGGTCTACGACCGCCAGGGCGAGCACGTCGGCACGATCTACAACTTCATGGTCGACAAATACACCGGCCAGGTCGCCTACGCGGTGATGTCCTTCGGCGGCTTCCTCGGCATGGGCGAGCGCTACCACCCGCTGCCCTGGAAGAAGCTCGACTACCAGCCGCGGATGGGCGGCTTCGTCGTCGACATCGACAAGGACGCGCTCGAGCGCGCCCCGAGCTACGCCCGCGACGAGCAGCCCTGGTCCGATCCCAAGTACGGCCGCAGCATCTACGAGTACTACGCCATCCCGTGGTACTTCTGAGGGGGCTTTGGCCTCCGGCGCCGACGCGCGCGGAGCCGGAGAACCGCTCCCTTCGACGGCTGCTGCAGTTCTGGTATGGTGACGCAGCGCCGTTCGAGGGACATTCTGATGTCGGTGATGGCGTTCGCCGTCATGAGCCGACGCGGCTTCATGGCGGGCACGGCGAGTCTCGCCGCCGTGGGCGGCGGCGCGACGGCACGATCCGATTCCCGTAAGCACCGGCTCGGCATCCTGGTCCCGACCATCCTG
>DATLFZ010000084.1:0-16130 GCA_035540795.1 Beijerinckiaceae bacterium
CGACCACGCGGCCCTGGTTGTCGAGCAGCACGTCGTCCACCGAGCCGATCCGCTCGTTGGCGGCGCCGACCACGTTGGCGTTCATGAGGTTCGACCCGAGGATCTGGCCCTGCTGCTGCGCCACGATGAAGCCGTCGCGCATCTCGAGCGGCTGCATCCCGGGCTGAGCGGTCCCCACCTGGGCGCCGGTCTGCGCCGGCGCGGTCGCCGCGGTCCCGGTCTGCGCGCCGGTCGCGGGCTGCGCCTGCTGACCGGTCATCGGCTGAGTGGCAGCCGGCTGCTGCGCCTGACCGGCGGGCTGCTGCGCCTGCTGGGCGGCGGCCGCCAGCGGGAACGCCGCGACGGAGCTCAGAAGCGCGGCGAAAACGAGATTCTTCATGATGGTTTCTCCTCCTGTTGTGCTCTCGGAGCGTGCTCCTTGCGGAGCGGTGGCTCGCGTCACGCGCGCGGCGCGGTGCGCGAGCCGTGAGGGCCGCTCGCAAGGCGGCCCCGCGCTGGTGGGCCAACCGGTCGGTCGTGGCCGAGGTTCCGCGGCAGCCCTGCCTCGGTGCGCCACCGTACCGTCCGCGGACGCAACCGGAGCGACGGGCCTCCGCGTTGCGCCTCGAAGGAGGGCGGCCGATGACCTCGCACGTGCAAGCCGATCCCGGACGCCTGCGCTGGTCGGGGTACCTGCTCGGCTTCGGCCTCGGCGGCTTCTTCGACGGCATCCTGCTGCACCAGATCCTCCAATGGCACCACCTCCTGAGCGGCCTCGAAGGCGGCGCCTTCCGGGATCTGCGCGTGCAGGTCCTGGCGGACGGGGTCTTCCACGCCCTCATGTACGTGATCGCCGCCGCCGGACTGTGGCTGCTCTGGCGGGCGCGGCGGGACTTCGCGGCACGGGGCGCCGATCGGCAGCTGTTCGCGGCCCTCCTGATCGGCTTCGGCGTCTGGCACGCCGTCGACGCGGTCCTGTCCCATTGGCTCCTGGGCATCCACCGCATCCGCCAGGACGCAGCGAACCCGCTCGCCTGGGACCTCGCCTGGCTCGTCGCCTTCGGGCTCGTGCCGCTCGTCCTGGGGTTGCTCCTGAGGCGTCGCGGCGGGGGCGCCCACGGACCTTCCGCCGCCGGGCTCGTCGCCGCCGCGACCCTCGCCGCGGCGGTGGCCGCCGCCCTCCCGCCGCCGGCCTCGGCCGAGGTGGTCGCCTATTTCCCGCCCGGGGCGGGGGCGCCGGCCGCCTTCGCGGCGGCGCAGGCGGTGGACGCCCGCGTCCTGTGGGCGGACCCGTCCGGGCAGCTCTTCGCCTTCGCCTTCGCCGAACCGGGCCGCGGCACCGCCCTCTACCGCCACGGCGCCCTGTTCGTCTCCGGCGGACCGCTGTCGCTCGGATGCCTGTCGTGGGCGCGGGCGTGAGGCGCCGCCCCGTTCACGCTCCCGCGAACCTCTTGTGGAACTCCCGCGCTCCGGCGCATTCTCCGGTGGAATCGCCCTCCGAGGGCGCAGGGAGGAAGACATGCTGAAGAAGACGGTGGCCGGCCTCGCCGGCATCGCCACCCTCGCGTTCGCCGGCGCCGCAGGGGCGCAGGAGCCGATCAAGATCGGGCTCCTCCTGCCGATGACCGGCCCCTTCGCCTCGACCGGGCGGCAGGTCGAGGCCGCGGCCCGGCTCTACCACGGCCAGCATTGCCAGACCGTCGCCGGGCGGCCGGTCCAGATCCTCCTCAAGGACGACACCGGCACCGCCGACGTGACCCGGCGCCTCGCCCAGGAATTCGTCGTCAACGACAAGGTCAACGTCCTCGCCGGCTTCGGCCTGACCCCGCTCGCCTTCGCGACCGCGCCGATCGCCACGCAGGCCAAGACCCCGATGGTGGTGATGGCGGCCGCGACCTCGGCCATCACCGAGCAGTCGCCCTTCATCGTGCGCTCGAGCTTCACCCTGCCGCAGGTGACGGTGCCGCTCGCCGAATGGGCCTCGAAGAACGGCATCAAGCGGGTGATGACGCTCGTCACCGACTACGCTCCCGGCATCGACGCCGAGACCGCGTTCAAGGGCCGCTTCACGCAGGACGGCGGCCAGGTGCTGTCCGAGCTGCGCGTGCCCCTGCGCAACCCGGATTTCGCGCCGTTCCTGCAGCGGGTCGCCGATGCCAAGCCCGACGCGGTGTTCGTGTTCGTGCCCTCCGGCGTCGGCGCGGCCTTCATGAAGCAGTTCAGCGAGCGCGGCCTCGACAAGTCGGGCGTGCGCCTGATCGCCACCGGCGACGTGACCGACGACGACATCCTCAACGAGATGGGCGAGGTGGCGCTCGGCACCATCACCACGCACCACTACTCGGCGGCGCACGATTCCCCCGAGAACAAGGCCTTCGTCGAGGCCTTCCGCAAGGCCGCCAACATGCGCCCGAACTTCATGGGGGTCGGCGGCTTCGACGGCATGCACCTCATCTGCGAGGCCCTGAAGAAGACCAATGCCGGCGCCGGCGACGCCCTCGTCGAGGCGATGAAGGGCATGAAGTGGACGAGCCCGCGCGGCCCGGTCTCGATCGACCCCGAGACCCGCGACATCGTCCAGAACGTCTACGTGCGCCGGGTCGAGCGCCGGGACGGCGAGCTCTACAACGTCGAGTTCGCCACCATCGAGGCGGTCAAGGACCCGGTCAAGGCGGCGAAGAAGTAGGGCGGGGCGGGCACCCGCCCGCTCCCCGGTTCTCCCGATGCTCACCATCCTGTTCGACGGCGTCGCCTACGGCATGCTCCTGTTCGTGCTCGCCGTCGGCCTGTCGGTGACCCTCGGGCTCATGAACTTCGTGAACCTCGCCCACGGCGCCTTCGCCATGGCGGGCGGCTACGTCACCGTCGTCGTGACCACCCGGTGGGGCGTGCCGTTCCTCGCCGCCCTGCCGATCGCCTTCCTCGCGACGGCAGCCCTCGGGCTCCTGCTCGAGCGCACGCTCTACGTCCGCATGTACGGGCGCAGCCATCTCGACCAGGTGCTGTTCTCGATCGGGCTCGTCTTCATGGCGGTGGCGGCGGTCGACTACTTCATGGGCTCGCAGCAGCAGTTCCTGCGCCTGCCCGCCGCCCTGCAGGGGCGGATCGAGGTCCTCGGGATCGGGATCGGCCGCTACCGGCTGTTCATCATCGCCGTGTGCTCGGTGCTCGTCGTCGCGCTCCAGCTCGTCCTGTCGCGCACCCGCTTCGGGGCGCAGCTGCGCGCGGCGGTGGACGATCCCCGCGTCGCGCGCGGGCTCGGCATCGAGGTGAACCTGATCTTCGCGGCGACCTTCGCGGTCGGCTCCGGCCTCGCCGGGCTCGGCGGCGCGCTCGGGACCGACATCCTCGGCCTCGACCCGACCTTCCCGCTCAAGTTCATGATCTACTTCCTGATCGTGGTGACGGTCGGCGGCACCTCGACCCTCACCGGGCCGTTCCTCGCCGCGCTCCTCCTCGGCATCGCCGACGTCGCCGGCAAGTACTACGTGCCGGCGCTCGGGGCCTTCATCATCTACGTGTTCATGATCGCGGTCCTGATCTGGCGGCCGCACGGCCTGTTCGCCAGGCCGGCGGCGCGCTGACATGGCCCCCGAGACGCAGGCCGCGGCGGCGCTCGCCCGGCGGGCCCGCTGGAGCCTCCTCGAAGGGGCGTTCTGGCTCCTCGCCGCGGCGGCGATCGTGCTGTTCCCGGCCCGGCACCTGCTCCTCAACGAGATCGCGATCCTGGCCTTGTTCGCGCTCTCCCTCGACCTGATCCTCGGCTTCGCCGGGATCGTGTCGCTCGGCCATGCCGCCTTCTTCGGCTTCGGCGCCTACGCGGCGGGGCTTCTCGCGAAGCACGCCGTCGCCGAGCCGGTGACGGGGCTCCTCGTGGCCGGAGCGCTCTCGGCCGCGCTCGGCTTCGCCACGAGCTTCCTCGTCCTGCGCGGCTCGGACCTGACCCGGCTCATGGTGACGCTGGGCGTCGCGCTCGTCCTCTACGAGGTGGCGAACCGCCTCGCCTGGCTCACCGGCGGCGCCGACGGGCTCCAGGGCGTGCTGATGGGTCCGATCCTCGGTCTGTTCGCCTTCGACCTCGCCGGCCGCACCGCCTACGCCTACAGCCTCGCCGTCCTCTTCGTGCTCTTCGTGATCGCCCGGCGCCTCGTGCGCTCGCCTTTCGGCCTGTCCCTGCGGGCGATCCGCGACAACGGCCTGCGCGCCGCCGCGGTGGGCGTGCCGGCCGACCGCCGGCTCCTCGCGATCTACACCGTGTCGGCCGCCTATGCGGGCATCGCCGGGGCGCTCCTGGCCCAGACCACGAACTTCGTCTCCCTCGACGTGCTCGACTTCCACCGCTCCGCCGACGTTCTGCTCGTGCTGGTCATCGGCGGGGCGGGGTACCTCTACGGCGGCCTCGTCGGCGCCTTCCTGTTCAAGCTGATGCAGGACTGGCTGTCGGCGCTCACTCCCCAATACTGGCATTTCTGGATCGGCCTGGTGCTGGTCGTCATCGTCCTCGTCGGACGTGAGCGGCTGACGCTCGGCGTCGCCGGTCCCGTCCGGGCGCTGGCGCGGCGGCTGCGGCTTCGCCCCGCCTCGGCGCCGGGGGAGTGAGCCGTGGCCCTCGAGACGATCGGCCTTTGCAAGCGCTTCGGCGGCATCGTCGCCACCGACGACGTGTCCCTGCGCCTCGAACAGGGGGCGCGGCACGCCCTCATCGGGCCGAACGGGGCCGGCAAGACCACCTTCGTCAACCTCCTCACCGGCGTGCTCGAGCCGAGCGCCGGCCGCATCCTCCTCGACGGGGAGGACATCACCCGCCTGAAGCCGCACGCCCGCGTCCGCCGCGGCCTCGCCCGCACCTTCCAGATCAACCAGCTCTTCCCGGAGCTGACGCCCCTCGAGACCCTCGCGCTGGCCGTGTCCGAGCGGCACGGGGGAGGGGGCGACTGGTGGCGCCGCCTCGGCGCCGAGTCCGGCCTCCTCGGCGAGGTGGTGGAGATCGCCCGCCGCTTCGGCCTCGCCGACGCGCTGGACGCCCGCACGGCGACGCTGCCCTACGGCAAGCAGCGGCTCCTGGAGATCGCGGTCGCCTTCGCCTGCCGACCGCGGGTGCTGCTCCTCGACGAGCCCGCCGCCGGCGTGCCCGAGGCCGAGCGGCACGAGCTCCTCGCCACCGTCGCCGCGCTGCCGCAGGACGTGACCGTGCTCCTGATCGAGCACGACATGGACCTCGTGTTCAGCTTCGCGCAGCGCATCTCCGTGCTGGTCGGCGGCGCGCTCCTCGTCGAGGGCACGGCGGAGGAGGTGGCGGCCGATCCCCGGGTGCGGGCGGTCTATCTCGGCGAGGCGGCCGATGCCTGAGCTCCTCGCCGTCGAGCGCCTGTCCGCCGGCTACGGCGAGGCCGTGGTCGTGTCCGACGTCTCCTTCGCGCTCGCCGAGGGAGAGGCGCTGGCGCTGCTCGGCCGCAACGGCACCGGCAAGACGACGCTCCTCAATGCCCTCATCGGCGTGAACCGGCTGCAGGGCGGGACGATCCGCTTCGCCGGGCGGGACATCACCCGCGCCCGGCCGGAGCGGCGCGCCGCCGCCGGCCTCGGCTGGGTGCCGCAGGAGCGCAACATCTTCCGCTCGCTCACCCTCGAGGAGAACCTCACGGCCGTGGCGCGGCCGGGCCCCTGGACGCCCGCGCGCGTCTACGCGCTCTTCCCGCGGCTCGCGGAGCGGCGGGGCAATCTCGGCTCGCAGCTCTCCGGCGGCGAGCAGCAGATGCTCGCCATCGCCCGTGCGCTCGTCCTCAACCCGCGTCTGCTCCTCCTCGACGAGCCGCTCGAAGGGCTTGCGCCGATCATCGTGCAGGAGCTTCTTGCCGCGCTCGCGCGCATCATCCGCGACGAAGGTCTGTCGGCCATCGTGGTCGAGCAGCACGCTCAGAAGATCCTCGGCGTCACCGACAAGGCGATCGTCCTCGACCGGGGCCGGATCGTCCACGCCGGCGCGAGCGCGGCGCTCGGCGCGGACGCCGCCGCCCTCGAACGCCATCTCGGCGTCACCCGCAAGCCCGCCCGGCCGGCGGCCGGGCGCATCCTGGAGGGAAGACCATGAAGCGACAAAAGCCCCCCTTCCGCGCCGACCAGGTCGGCAGCCTCCTGCGCCCGCAGACCCTCAAGGAGGCCCGCGAGAAGCACGCGGCCGGCGCCCTCGACGCCGCCGCCCTGAAGCGGGTCGAGGACGAGGAGATCCGCAAGGTCGTGGCCAGGCAGGAGGAGATCGGCCTCCAGGCCGTCACGGACGGCGAGTTCCGCCGCGCCTACTGGCATTTCGACTTCCTCGAACACCTCGACGGCGTGACCTCCGTCACCGCCGATTCCGGCATGAACTTCAAGGGCGGCGTCGGCATCACCAAGGCCCTGCGCATCACCGGGAAGGTGGGCTATTCGGGCCACCCGATGATCGAGCATTTCCGGTTCCTGAAGGAGACCGCGAGCCGGATGCCGAAGGTGACCATCCCGGGGCCGAGCATGCTGCACTACCGCGGCGGCCGGAAGATGATGAACCCGGGCCTCTACCCCGACATGGACGGGTTCTATGCCGACGTGGGCGCCGCCTATGCGAAGGCGGTGGCGGACTTCCACGGCGCCGGCTGCCGCTACCTGCAGCTCGACGACATCTCCTTCGCCTATCTGTGCGACCCGGACCAGCGCGAGATGCTGCGCCAGCGCGGCGACGATCCGGAGCGGCAGCCCGAGATCTACGCCGGCATGGTGCGGCGCGCGCTCGCGGACAAGCCCGCCGACCTGACCATCACCATGCACCTGTGCCGGGGCAACTTCCGCTCGACCTTCATCGCGTCGGGCGGCTACGAGCCCGTCGCCGAGGTCCTGTTCAACGCCATGCCGGTCGACGGCTACTTCATGGAATGGGACACGGACCGGGCCGGCGGCTTCGAGCCGCTGCGCTTCCTGCCCAAGGGCAAGACCGTGGTCCTCGGCCTCGTCACCTCGAAGACCGGCACCCTGGAAAAGAAGGACGACATCCGCCGCCGCATCGACGAGGCGGCGAAGTTCGTCGATCTCGACCAGCTCTGCCTCAGCCCGCAATGCGGCTTCGCCTCGACCGAGGAGGGCAACATCCTCGCCGAGGAGGAGCAATGGGCCAAGCTGCGCCTGATCGTCGAGATCGCCCGCGACGTGTGGGGGTGATCAGCCCTCCGCGTTCGCCCGCTCGAACGCCCAGACCCGCTCGAAGCCCATCAGCTTGGTGAAGTCGGAGAAGTCGTAGAGCGGGCCCTCGTAGCCGGCGGTGGAGCCGGTCTCGCTCAGGGCGGAATAGACCGCCCGCAGGGCGGCGCCGGCGGCGAGGAATCCGGCGGCCGGGAAGATGGCGATCTTGTAGCCGATCGCCTCGAGGTCGCGCTTGGGCAGCACCGGCGTCCTGCCGCCCTCGACCAGGTTCGCGAGGAGCGGCGCGTCGAAGGTGCGCCCGATCCGCTCCATCTCCGCGACGCTCTCCGGCGCCTCGATGAACAAGACGTCGGCGCCGGCCTTCAGGAAGGCCTCGCCCCGACGCGCGCACCTCCCTCGGCCTCGACGAGGGAGGTGCGCGCGTCGGTGCGGGCGACGATGAGGAAGTCCCGGGAGGAGCGGGCCTGCGCCGCGACCCTGATCTTGCGGGCGGCGTCCTCGAGGGGGATCACCCGGCGGCCGGGGGTGTGGCCGCACTTCTTCGGGAATTCCTGGTCCTCGAGCTGGATCGCCTGCGCGCCCGCCTCCTCGTAGCCGCGCACGGTGAAGTCGACGTTGAGGAGCCCGCCGTAGCCGGTGTCGCCGTCGGCGATCAGCGGCGTCGCCGTGCCGTGCGCGATCTGGCGCACGCGCCCGACCATGTCGGTGTAGCTCGCGAGCCCGGCGTCGGGCAGGCCGAGATGGGAGGCGACGACCCCGTAGCCGGTCATGTAGAGGGCCTCGAAGCCCATCCCGTCGGCGATCTTCGCCGAGATCATGTCGAACACGCCCGGGGCGGTGACGAGGGCGGGCTGCTGCAGGCGGGCGCGGAGCGAGATCATGGCGGTTCCGTTCAGGCGACCCGGTGGTGCAGGCGCCGGTCGAGCCACAGGAGGAGCGCGTTGGCGATCACGGCGACGATCGCGAGGATCAGCACGACCGCCATCATGGTCGGCACGTCGTGCAGGCCGATGGCGTTCATGATCAGGTAGCCGAGGCCGCGCTGGGAGGCGAACATCTCGCCGATCAGCACGCCGAGCAGCGTCAGGGAGAAGCCGATGCGCAGCCCCGACACGATCTCCGGGATCGCCGCCGGCACCACCACGCTGCGCAGGATCTGCGTCCGGGTGAGGCGCATGGAGCGGGCGGCGCGCAGGTAGACGAGGGGCAGGTTCCGCACCGCGTTCATGGCGAACAGGGTGATCGGGATGATGCCGTGGATGGCACCGAAGGCGACCTTCGCCGGCAGGCCGAGGCCGAAGATCAGGAGGATCAGCGGGTAGAGCGTCACCTTGGGCAGGCTGTAGATCGAGACCAGGATCGGCTCCGCCACCTGCGAGCCGGTGCGGTTGAGGCCGAGCAGCAGCCCGCCGAGCACGCCGCCCCCGGCCGCGATGGCGAGCGAGTAGACGAAGGCCTTCGCGGTCTCGCTCGCATGCGGCCAGAAGGTGCGGCCGTTGAGCATCGCCCAGGCGCGCCGGACGGTGTCTGCCGGCGAGGTCAGGGCGAAGGCGGCGAGCCAGTGCAGCGCCTGCCAGGCGGCGAGCAGCACCAGGAGGAGGATCGCGATGTCGAGCGCGCGGCGCATCACTTGCCCCGCCGCCGCAGGAGCCGCTGCTCCCAGGCGTGGAAGAAGCCGTTCACGATCGTGACCGACACGATGATGAGGAACATCAGCGCGTACATGGTCCGGTTGTCGAAGTTGTTGAACGCGTAGGCGATCGAGTAGCCGAGCCCGGACGAGGCCAGGATGAACTCCGCCGCGATCACGCCGATGAAGGAATAGGCGATGGCGAGCTTCACCCCGGTGAACAGGTAGGGCGCCGCATAGGGCAGCTTCACCTTGAGCGCCGCGCCGAGGGGGGTGAGCTGGTAGACCTTCGCGGTCTTCACCATCACCCGCGGGATGCGGTCGAAGCCGTTCAGCGTCGCGATGATCATGGCGACGACCCCGAACAGGAAGCCGATCGCCACGATGGGCAGCCGCCCGATCCCGAACAGGACGATCAGCACCGGGTAGAAGGCGAAGAAGGGCAGCGCGTAGTAGGTGGCGAGGAACGGGTCCACTGCCCGGCGCACCCGCGGGAAGGCGTGGATGGTGGCGCCCGCGGCGAAGCCGACCGTCACCGCCAGGACGAAGGCCATGGCGACGTTGCCGAAGGTGGAGGCGAGGTCGGCGTTGATGTCGCCTTTCCGGACGATGCGGCCGAGCTGGAGCGCCATCTCGGACGGCGGGATCAGGATGCGCGGGCTGATGGCCTGCGTCCGGCACAGGATTTCGAGCGCGAGGACGAAGCCGCCGACCACGGCGAGGCGCAGGGCCCCGACGCGCGTCACGCGCGCCCTCCCTGGCCGACGGCCTTCAGCGATTCCGTCCGCAGGAGCGACCACAGCCGGCTCGTGACGGCGCCGAAGGACGGGTCGGCGGCGATGCGCGAATCCCGGTCGCGCGGCCAGCCGGTCGCGACCTCCTCGAGGATCACCCCCGGCCGGGCCGACATCACCCCGATGCGGTCGGCGAGCATCGCCGCCTCGTCGAGGGCGTGGGTGATGAGCATGACGGTGGCGTCGGTCTCCCGCCACAGTTTCAGAAGCTCGTCGCCCATGATCAGGCGCGTCTGGGCGTCGAGGGCCCCGAAGGGCTCGTCGAGCAGGATGAGGCGGGGCTGCATCACCAGCGTACGGGCGATGCAGACCCGCTGGCGCATGCCGCCGGAGAGCTGCGCCGGATAGGCGCGGGCGAAATCTTTCAGGCCCATCAGGGCGAGGGCGTAGGCGACCCGGCGCTCGATCTCGGCCGCGTCGGTCCCGGCCTGGCGCAGGCCGAAGCCGATGTTGTCGCGCACGTTCATCCAGGGGAACGACGCGTCCTCCTGGAAAACCACGCCGACCCCGTCCGGCACGGTGGCGCCGACCGGCCGGCCCTCGAAGGTGACCCGTCCTTGCGTCGGCGGCGACAGACCGGAGAGCACGTCGAGCAGCGTCGACTTCCCGCAGCCGGACGGGCCGATGACCGCGTAGAACTCGCGCCGGCGCAGGACGAGGTCGACCGGGCCGAGCGCGTGCACGCCCGGCCCGCCCGACGCGTCGGGGTAGATCCGCACCACGCCCTCGAGCGCGGCGTGGGCCTCGCGGCTCGCCACGGCCGGCGGGACGGGCGCGGCGGCGGCCGCGCCCGCGGCGCTCACTTCAGGAAGCTCTCGTCGACGTGCTTCGACCAGTCGACCTTTCCCTTGATCTCGCCGACGATCTCGAGTCCGCGGACCATGTTGTCCATGCCCTCGTACTCGAACTCGCCCGGGCCCCAGTAGCGGATCTCCCGCATGTTGTTGATCGCGGTCAGCGCCACCTTGCGGTCGATCTCGTAGTGCTTGGCGAGGATGTCGGCGCTCTCCTCGGGGTTGCTGTAGACGAACTCGACCCCCTTGCGCCGGGCGGCGATGAGCTTGCGCAGGGTGTCCGGGTTGGCCTTGGCGAACTCGGTCGTGGTGACGCCGACCGTCTGCACCATCGGCGGCAGCTCGTCCTTCGCCCAGAACACCGGGCGGAACTTGTCGTGCATGCGGGCCCAGATCGGGTCCATGATCGGCGCCGCCACCACCGCCTTCTGCTGCAGCATGGTGAGGCCCGCGCCGATGCCGCCCGCGGCGACCGAGTCGGTCTTGATGCCGTGCTTGTCGCTGACCATGATCAGGAGCATCTCGGTGACCGACTTCGGCGAGGTGAAGGCCACCTTCTTGCCGTCGAGGTCCTTTGGCGTCTTGATCGGCGAATCCGGCATCGTCACCCACAGGATCTCGCCGGCGGTGCGCGCCCCGGTGTGGACGATCTTGAGGTCGATGCCCTGCTGGATCGCGGCGACGACGGCGGCGAGCGACACCTCGCCGTAGGGCAGGCTCGAGGCCATGACGTTGCGCATCGTCGTGCCGCCGCCCTTCGAGGTCAGCACGCCGTCGATGTCGAGCCCCTGCTCCTTGTAGAAGCCCTTGTCGAGGGCGACCGCATAGGGGGCGCCGTACATCAGCACGCCCCAATGGGTGACCGTGACCTTCTCGGCGGCGGACGCCGCCCCGAGGCCCGCCGCGAGCCCGGCGGCGAGGGCGAGGGCCTTGATCTTTCCGACGAACGACATGGTTTCCTCCGTTCCTGCCGGCCTTCGGGCCGGGGCGTCGAGGCCCCCGCGACCGGTCGGCGCGGATGTTAGTGCAGGCCCGCGCGGGACGCCAAGCAGGCCGCGGGCACGGCGGCGCCCCGCCGTTAACCGGGCGCTAACCACGAGCCGGGAAATTCCTGCCTAGTCGCGGCGAGGGCGCGGGGCGGATTCGGCGTGAACGGGGCGCTTGAGTTTCTGACGCGGTTCGGTCCGGCGCGGCTCGCCGCCATGGGCGCGGTGACGCTGGCGCTCGTCGGCTTCTTCGCCTTCGTGATCCTGCGGATGTCGCAGCCGGCGATGGGCGTGCTGTTCGCCGATCTGCCGCTGCAGGACGCGAACGCCATCGTGCGCGACCTCGAGACCCGCGGCATCCGCTACGCCACCCGCGGCGAGGGCGAGACCATCCTGGTGCCCCGCGCCGATCTCGCCCGCATCCGCATGGAGCTCGCCGGCAAGGGCCTGCCGGCGGGCGGCGGCGTCGGTTGGGAGATCTTCGACAAGGGCGACGCCTTCTCCTCGACGAGCTTCGTGCAGGGGATCAACCACCTGCGGGCGCTCGAGGGCGAACTCGCCCGCAGCATCCGCGCCATCGGTCAGGTCCAGGCGGCGCGGGTCCACCTCGTCATCCCCGAGCGGCGCCTGTTCGAGCGCGACCGCGAGCCGCCGCGGGCCTCGATCGTGCTGAAGCTGCGCGGCGACCTCGACCCGACGCAGGTCCGCGCCGTGCGCCACCTCGTCGCCTCCGCCGTCGACGGGCTCAAGCCCGACCGGGTCTCGATCGTCGACGAGCGCGGGCGGCTCCTCGCCGACGGGGCGCGGGGTGACCTCGCCACGACCGGCCTCGCCGCCGACGAGAAGCGCGCCGTCCTCGAGCGCCGCCTGCGGATGCAGGTCGAGGAGATCGTCGCCGGCGTGGTCGGCCCCGGCCGCAGCCGCATCCAGGTCGCCGCCGAGCTCGACCCGAACCGGGTCGAGAGCCGCACCGAGACCTTCGATCCGGACGGGCGGGTGGTGCGCTCGACGCAGACCCGGACCGAGAGCCAGGCGACCGCCGCGGCCGAGGGCGGGGTCAGCGTCGGCAACCAGCTCCCCGGCGCCAATCAGGGCGGCCAGGCCCGGGACGCGTCCAGCAAGAACGAGGAGATCGTCAACTACGAGATCTCACGCACCACCCGCACCGAGGTGCTGGAGGGCGGCCGCCTGCGCCGCCTCTCGGTCGCGGTGCTGGTCGACGGCTCCTACGCCCGCGGCAGC
Source organism: Beijerinckiaceae bacterium (assembly GCA_035540795.1). GTDB lineage: Bacteria > Pseudomonadota > Alphaproteobacteria > Rhizobiales > Beijerinckiaceae > JAJKJG01. The sequence goes on from DATLFZ010000084.1 coordinate 12,596, forward strand.
AGCGGGGAGACCGCCTACCAGCCCCGCGCCCCGGAGGAGCTCGAGCGCATCGCCGCGCTGGTGCGCACCGCCATCGGCTTCGACCGGGACCGGGGCGACCAGGTCGAGGTGGTCAACCTGCGCTTCGCCGAAGCCCCGGCGGTTCCGGAGATCAGGGAAGAGAGCCTTCTCTCGAGCCTTCTGAGCCCGACCAAGGAGGACATCCTGCGCCTCGTCGAGGTCGCGGTCATCGCGCTGCTGACGGTGATCGTGCTCCTCACCGTGGTGCGGCCGCTCCTGAAGCGGGTGGTCGCCCCCGAGCTCGCCCGGATCGCCGCCGCCGCCCCGCCGGCGCTCGCGGCCGCCCACGCCGGCCAGGCCGCCCCGGTTCGCGACAACGAGACCGCCCGGATGATCGAGGCGGCGAAGCTCAACGGGCAGGTCCAGGCCGAGACCCTCGAACAGATCGGCCAGATCGTCCAGACGAACCCGGCAGAGACCGTGACCGTCGTCCGCAACTGGCTGAACGAGCGCTGAGATGGCGGCCCCCACCCTCGCCGAGGCGGAGATGAGCGGCGCCAAGCGCGCCGCGATCCTCCTCATGCTCCTCGGCGAGAAGCACGGCGCCCCGATCTGGGCCGCCCTCGAGGAGGAGGAGGTCAAGAAGATCTCCTACGCCATGGCGCAGCTCGGGCCGGTGGAGCCCGACACCGTCGGCAGGCTCGTCGCCGACTTCGTCTCGCGGGTCACCTCCGCCGGCGCCGTCACCGGCAGCCTCGACCGCACCGAGGAGCTGCTCCTCAAGCTCTTCCCGCACCACCAGGTCAGCGCCATCATGACGGAGATCAAGGGCTCGTCCGGCCGGCGCATGTGGCAGCGGCTGTCGCATATCGAGCCGGAGATCCTGGCCAACTACCTGCGCACCGAATACCCGCAGACGGTGGCCGTGATTCTCTCCCGGCTGCGGGCCGACTACACCGCTCGCGTCCTCAGCATCTTCCCCGACGACTTCGCCGTCGACGTGATGAACCGGATGCTGAAGATGGAATCGGTCCAGAAGGACGCCCTCGAGCAGATCGAGGAGACCCTGCGGGCCGAGTTCGTGACCACCATCAGCCAGACGAGCCGGCGCGACGCCCACGAGCTCATGGCCGAGGTGTTCAACTCCTTCGACCGCCAGACGGAGGCGCGCTTCCTCACCGCCCTCGATGCGGCCGACACGGAGGCGGCGAGCCGCATCCGCCAGCTCATGTTCACCTTCGAGGACCTGACCAAGCTCGACGCCGGCAGCATCCAGACGGTGATGCGCCAGGTCGACAAGGACACCCTCGGAAGGGCGCTGAAGGGCGCGCCCGAGCCGGTGCGGGCCTTCTTCTTCTCCAACATGTCGACCCGGGCGGCCAAGAACCTCCAGGAGGAGATGGCCGCCATGGGGCCGATCAAGCTCAAGGACGTGGACGAGGCGCAGTCCAAGATGGTCGGCATCGCCAAGGATCTCGCCGACAAGGGCGAGATCATGATCACCAAGAACCGGGCGGAGGAGGAGCTCGTCTACTGACGGGCGCAGGCCATGACGAGCACCACCCGCTTCCTCTTCGACCAGGACTTTCGGGCGCCGCGGCGCAGCGAGGGCGTGAGCCCGGCGGCGCTCAACGCGGCGGAGGAGCGCGGGCGCGCCGCCGGCCTCGCGGAGGGGCGGCGCCAGGCGCGGGAGGAGGCGCAGGCGCGCCTCGCCGCGGCGGCGCAGCGCCTCGCCGAGGACGCGGCCCGGCTCCTCGCCGAGGCGGACGCCGCCCGGGCGGCGATCGAGGAGGACGCGGTCGCCTTCGCCGTCGCCCTCGGGCGCAGGCTCGCCGGCGACGCCCTGCGCGCCGATCCGCTCGGCCCCCTCGGGGAGGCGGCCCGCGAGGCCTTCCAGCACCTGCGCGGGGTGCCCCACCTCGTCGTTCGGGTGAACGAGACCCTCGTCGAGGAGGTCGACGCCCTCGTCGGCCGCATCGCCCGCGAGCGCGGCTACGAGGGCCGCCTCGTCGTCCTCGGCGAGCCCGACATCGCCCCCGGCGACGGCCGCCTCGAATGGGCCGACGGCGGGGTGGTGCGGGACCGCGCCGCCGTCGAGGCCGCCGTCGCGCAGACGCTCGCCGCCCTCGCCCTCGAACCCGCCTGACCGGAACCCCGATGACGACCGAAACCGACCTGCCCCTGCCCAAGCTCGAAGAGACCGACGTCGCCTTCACGGCCGGCCTCGACGGTCCCGTCTCGGCCAAGCGCGCGGAGGATCTCGAGCAGGTCTTCGACGTGCCGGTCACGGTCTCGGCCGTGCTCGGCAGCGCCCGCATGCCGGTGAGCGACCTCCTGCGGCTCGTCCCCGGGGCCGTGCTCGAGCTCGACCGCAAGGTCGGCGAGGCCATCGACATCTTCGTCAACAACCGCCGGGTCGCCCGGGGCGAGGTCGTCCTCGTGGACGAGCGCCTCGGGGTGACCATGACCGAGATCATCAAGGGCGACCACTAGGAGACACCCCATGCGCCTCCTCATCATCGGCCGCCTCGACGGCGAGCTCGTCGCCGCCTCGAAGATCGCCATGGCCCGGGGCGCCGCGGTCACGCAGGCGGACACCGTCGCGCAGGGCCTGCAGGTGCTGCGCGCCCGGGGTGCCGACCTGATCATGGCCGACGTGGCCCAGCCGATCCGCGAGCTCGTCTCGGCGCTCGAGGCGGAGCGCATCCGCACCCCCGTCGTCGCCTGCGGCACCGGGACGGACGCCCGGGCGGCGGTGGCGGCGATCCAGGCCGGGGCGAAGGAGTACATCCCCCTGCCGCCCGACCCGGAGCTGATCGCCGCGGTGCTGGAGGCCGTCGCCGCCGACAGCCGCTCCTTCGTGTGGAAGGACCCGGCCATGGAGCGGGTCGTCAAGCTCGCCGACCAGATCGCCCGCTCCGAGGCGAGCGTCCTGATCACCGGCGAGAGCGGCACCGGCAAGGAGGTTCTGGCCCGCTACGTCCACCAGCGTTCGACCCGGCGCGACAAGCCGTTCGTCTCCGTCAACTGCGCGGCGATCCCGGACAACCTCCTCGAATCCGAGCTGTTCGGGCACGAGAAGGGCGCCTTCACCGGCGCCGTTGCCCGGCGGATCGGCAAGTTCGAGGAGGCGAACGGCGGCACGCTCCTCCTCGACGAGATCTCGGAGATGGACGTGCGCCTGCAGTCGAAGCTCCTGCGCGCCCTGCAGGAGCGGGTGATCGACCGGGTCGGCGGATCGCAGCCGGTCAAGGTCGACATCCGGGTGCTCGCGACCTCGAACCGCAACCTCGCCGAGGAGGTCCGCAAGGGCACTTTTCGCGAGGACCTGCTCTACCGCCTCAACGTCGTCCACCTGCGCCTGCCGCCCCTGCGCGAGCGTCCCGCGGACGTGCTCGAACTCGCCGCCCATTTCGCCCGCAAATATGCGGACGTGAACGGCCTGCCCGAGCGGGCCCTCTCCCTCGAGGCGAAGCGCCTCGTCGCCCGCAGCCCCTGGCGCGGCAACGTGCGCGAGCTCGAGAACACCATCCAC
>DATLFZ010000085.1:0-6898 GCA_035540795.1 Beijerinckiaceae bacterium
CTCGCGGCGGAGGCCGCCGGGCTGCCCGGCGCGGCCGCGGCGGCGGCGGAGGTCGGCGACATCCTGCGTCGGCCCGACGAAGCCCGCGCCCGTTTCGCCGCCGACCGGCTCGCCACCCTCGCCGCCGCGGCAGCGCTCGCCGGCTCCGCCCCGCCCCACGTCGCCGAGGCCTTTTCCCGCACCCGGCTCGCCGGCCCGCGGCGGACGATCGGCGCGAACGACCTCGCCGGCGCGACCGACCTTCTGCTCGAGCGCGCCCTTCCGGGAATTTGACAACCCCCGGCATCTCTCCCATGTCTGCGCTTCCGCGCTTCCGGGGTGGCGGCGCGGATCTCACAACCCCCCGTTGCGCACCGCGGTCCCCGCAGAGAGCCGTCCATGAAGGTCGTCGTCGTCGAGTCGCCCGCCAAGGCCAAGACGATCAACAAGTATCTCGGCAAGGGCTACGAGGTCCTGGCCTCCTTCGGCCATGTCCGCGACCTGCCGGCGAAGGACGGCTCCGTCGACCCGGACGCAGACTTCAAGATGGTGTGGGAGCTCGAGAGCCGGGGCGCCAAGCGAGTCTCCGACATCGCCAAGGCGGTCAAGGGCGCCGAAAAGCTGATCCTCGCCACCGACCCGGACCGGGAGGGGGAGGCGATCTCCTGGCACGTGGTCGAGGCCCTTCGCGAGAAGCGGGTCCTCAAGGACACGCCGATCGAGCGGGTCACCTTCAACGCCATCACCAAGGACGCGGTCGAGCGCGCCATGCGCCAGCCGCGGGAAATCGACCGGGCGCTGGTGGACGCCTATCTGGCGCGGCGCGCCCTCGACTATCTTGTCGGCTTCACGCTCTCGCCGGTGCTGTGGCGCAAGCTGCCCGGCGCGCGCTCGGCCGGCCGCGTGCAATCGGTCGCGCTGCGCCTCGTCTGCGACCGCGAGCTCGAGATCGAGACGTTCGTCCCGCGGGAGTACTGGTCGATCGTGGCGACGCTCGCCACCCGCGACGGGGCCGTGTTCGACGCGCGCCTCGTCGGCGCCGACGGCAAGAAGATCCAGCGCCTCGACATCGGCAAGGGCGCGGAGGCGGAGGCGTTCAAGCGCGACCTCGAACTCGCCACCTTCGCGGTCGGCTCGGTCGAGGCGAAGCCGGTCAAGCGGCATCCGGCGCCGCCCTTCATGACCTCGACCCTGCAGCAGGAGGCCTCGCGCAAGCTCGGCATGGCGCCCGCCCAGACCATGCGCGTCGCCCAGCGCCTCTACGAGGGCGTCGACATCGGCGGCGAGACCGTCGGGCTCATCACCTACATGCGCACCGACGGGGTCGACATGGCCCCGGAGGCGGTGACGGCGACGCGCCGGGTGATCGCCCGCGAATACGGCGACCGCTACGTGCCGGGGGCGCCCCGCCGCTACACCAGCAAGGCCAAGAACGCGCAGGAGGCGCACGAGGCGATCCGCCCGACGGACCTGTCGCGCCTCCCCGCGCAGGTCGCGCGGCACGTCGATGCCGAGCAGGCGAAGCTCTACGAGCTCATCTGGATCCGCACCGTGGCGAGCCAGATGGAATCGGCCGAGCTCGAGCGCACCACTGTCGACATCGCGGCCCAGGTGGGGCCGCGCCGGCTCGACCTGCGCGCCACCGGCCAGGTGGTGAAGTTCGACGGCTTCCTCACCCTCTACCAGGAGGGACGCGACGACGAGACGGACGAGGACGAGGGCCGCCTGCCGCCGATGAAGGCGGGCGATCCGCTCGAGCGCCGGCGCATCGCCGCGACGCAGCACTTCACCGAGCCGCCGCCGCGCTTCTCCGAGGCGAGCCTCGTCAAGCGCATGGAGGAGCTCGGCATCGGCCGGCCCTCCACCTACGCCTCGATCCTGCAGGTCCTCAAGGACCGGGAATACGTGAAGATCGAGAAGAAGCGGCTCGTGCCGGACGACAAGGGCCGCATCGTCATCGCCTTCCTGGAGGCGTTCTTCCGGCGCTACGTGGAATACGACTTCACCGCCGACCTCGAGGAGCAGCTCGACCGGATCTCCAACCACGAGATCGACTGGAAGCAGGTGCTGCGCGACTTCTGGCGCGACTTCTCCGCCGCGATCGGCGGGACCAAGGAGCTGCGCACCGCCGAGATCCTCGAAGCGCTGAACGAGCTCCTCGGGCCGCACATCTTTCCGCCGAAGGAGGACGGATCGAACCCGCGCGCCTGCCCGAATTGCGGCGCGGGCCAGCTCTCGCTCAAGCTCGGCAAGTTCGGCGCCTTCATCGGCTGCTCGAACTATCCCGAGTGCAAGTACACCCGCCAGCTCGCGGCGGCCGGAGCCGCCGGCGACGGCGAGGGCCTCGGCGACGGCACGCCGGGGGTCCGGGTCCTCGGCAACGATCCGCAGACCGGCGAGCCGGTGACCCTGCGGGACGGCCGCTTCGGCCCCTTCCTCCAACTCGGCGAGGGCGACAAGCCGAAGCGGTCCTCCCTGCCGAAGGGCGTGGAGCCGGCCTCCGTCGACCTCGAACGGGCGCTGCGCTACCTCGCCCTGCCCCGGGAGGTGACCCGCCATCCCGAATCCGGCGAGGCGATCCTCGCCGGGATCGGGCGCTACGGACCTTACGTCCAGCACGGGCGGACCTACGCCAATCTCGGCCCCGACGACAACGTGCTGGAGATCGGGGCCAACCGGGCGGTCGACCTGATCGTCACGAAGGAGAGCGGCGGCGGGCGGCGCGTGTCGGATCCCGGTCGCGCGCTCGGGGAGGACCCGGAGAGCGGCAAGCCGGTGGTGGTGAAGGCCGGCCGCTTCGGGCCCTACGTCACCGACGGTGCCACCAACGCGACCCTGCCGAAATCGACCTCCGCCGACGCGATCACCCTCGACGAGGCGCTCGCGCTCCTTGCCGCGCGCCGGGCCGCCGGCCCGTCGAAAGGCAAGGCCCGCCGCGCGGCCCCGAAGAGCGACGCCGCCAAGACGAAGAAGCCGGCGCGCAAGGCGCCGGCCAAAGCCGCGGCGAAGAAGAAGTCGAAGAGCGCCTGAGGCTCAGAGGGTGAAGAGGGCCGCGGCGGCGACGGCGCCGACGCCGCCGATCCAGGCGAAGACCGAGGAGGCCAGGCGCGAACGCGCGGGCTCCGCCGGCACCGGCCAGGCGAGGGCCTCGCCGGCCGCGCGGGCGGTGCGGACGAGGTAGGCGTGGCGGGCGGTCGCGTGCGCGGCCTTCATGGCGTTCTCCGAACCTGCATGGAGCCTCGTTACCAGGATAACTTGACAGTCGAATGAATGTTCCTTGGCGCGTCGCGTCACGGGACCGTCAAGCGCCAGACACGGGCCGGCCGTAGCCCTGCGCCTCGGACGAGGAGCCATCCTGATGAACGACGCGAACACGCGGGCACGGGCCGCCGAGGCGGCGGAGGACCGGGGCAGCAACGGCAGCCCGAACGTCACCCTCGGCGAGGTGATCGGCGCCCGCTACGGCCGCCGGGAGGTGCTGCGCGGAGCGCTCGCCGCCACCGCGATCGCCGCCACCGTCTCGCCGATCGCGCTCGCGAGCGCCGCGCGGGCGAACACGACCCCGTCCTTCCGGTTCGAGGAGGTCCCGGCCGGCTCCGACGAGCGCCACTGGGTCGCTCCCGGCTACGACGCGGACGTGCTGATCCGCTGGGGCGATCCGGTCCTTCCCGGCGCGCCCGCCTTCGATCCGCACGCCCAGACGCCGGCCGCCCAGGCCCGCCAGTTCGGCTACAACAACGACTATCTCGGCTACGTCCCGCTCGAAGGCTCCCGGCGCGGGCTTCTCGTGGTCAATCACGAGTACACCAACGAGGAGCTGATGTTCCCGCAGCTGCCCGGCCGGCAGGACCTGAAGGCGGTCGCCTTCGAGGACATGACCCTAGAGCTCGTCGACATCGAGATGATGGCGCACGGCGGCGCGGTGATCGAGGTCGCCCGGGGTGCGGACGGCAAGTGGCGCGTCGTCGCCGATTCCCCTTACGCCCGCCGCATCACCGCCGAGACCGAGATGGAGATCACCGGCCCGGCCGCGGGCGACCGGCGCATGCGCACCGGCTACGACCCGACCGGACGGCGGGTGCGCGGCATGCTCAACAACTGCGCCGGCGGGCTGACCCCCTGGGGCACATGGCTCTCCTGCGAGGAGAACTTCAACGGCTACTTCCGGGGCAGCGCCGAGGGACACCCCGAGGAGAAGGCGCTCAAGCGGTACGGCGTGCCGGGCAACTGGTACGCCTGGGGCAAGTGGCACGACCGCTTCGACCTCGCCAAGGAGCCGAACGAGCCGAACCGCTTCGGCTGGGTGGTCGAGATCGATCCCCGCGACCCGCATTCGGTGCCGAAGAAGCGCACCGCGCTCGGCCGCTTCAAGCACGAGGGCGCCGCCGGCGCCCTGGCCCTTGACGGGCGCTGGGTCGTCTATTCGGGCGACGACGAGCGCTTCGACTACGTCTACAGGTTCGTCACCCGGGATCCCGTGAACACGGGCGACCCGGCCGCCAACCGGGACATCCTCGACCACGGCACGCTCTTCGTCGCCCGCTACGACGCGGACGGGACGGGCGTGTGGCTGCCCCTCGTCTTCGGGGAGGGACCGCTCACGCCCGAAAACGGCTTCCACTCGCAAGCCGACGTGCTGATCGAGACCCGCCGGGCCGCCGACCTCCTCGGGCCGACCAAGATGGACCGGCCGGAGGACGTCGAGGCGAACCCGCGCACCGGCAAGGTCTACGTGATCCTCACCCACAACAGCCGGCGCAAGGCCGACCAGGTCGACGCGGCCAATCCGCGGCCCGAGAACCGGTTCGGCCACATCATCGAGATGGAGCCCGCCGGCGGCGACCACGGCGCCGACCGGTTCGCCTGGAACATCCTCCTGAAGTGCGGCGACCCGGCGGTCGCCGAGGTCGGGGCGAGCTTCAACCCGAACACCACCCGGGACGGCTGGTTCGGCATGCCGGACAACATCGCGGTCGACGCGGACGGCCGGCTGTGGATCGCGACCGACGGCAACGCGCCGTCGAAGACCGGCCGCGCCGACGGGGTCTGGGCGCTCGAGACCGAGGGGGAGGCCCGCGGGACGGCAAAGCTGTTCTTCCGCTGCCCGAACGGGGCCGAGCTGTGCGGGCCCGAGATGACCCCGGACCTGGAGACCTTCTTCATGGCCGTGCAGCACCCGGGCGAGGCCGACGATGACGACCCGAAGGCGCCGCCCGCGACCTTCGCCGCGCCCTCGACCCGCTGGCCCGATTTCGAGGAGGGCATGCCGCCCCGCCCCGCGATCGTCGCGGTCACCCGCCGCGGCGGCGGCAGGATCGCCGGCTGAGCGCCTCCTCCGGGCCGCCTCGCCGTTTCGGGAACCGACGTTGTCACCAGCTGTTTGGGGTCCGGCCGCAGACGCGCGCCCCGCCTTGCGCTATCCGGGTGGGTGAGCTTGAGTTTGCTGTTTGTTCTCCTATAGAGGGGACATGAGACAGAGCGCGCGACGCGAATCACCTCCGGCCTCCGGCGACGAGGACCTGTTCGGCCCGGGAGCCCGCAAGGCGGGCCCGGCGCCGAAGCCGGCGCGGCCGAAGCCCGTCGAGGTCGTCAAGGGCACGCCGGGCGAGGCCGGCTACGACGCCTCCGCCATCGAGGTGCTCGAGGGGCTCGAACCGGTGCGCCGCCGCCCCGGCATGTATATCGGCGGCACCGACGAGAAGGCGCTGCACCACCTCTTCGCCGAGGTCATCGACAATTCGATGGACGAGGCGGTCGCGGGCCACGCGACCTTCATCGACGTGGAGCTCGAGGCGGACGGCTTTCTCGCCGTCACCGACAACGGCCGCGGCATCCCGGTCGACCCGCATCCCAAGTTCCCGAAGAAGAGCGCCCTCGAAGTGATCATGACCACCCTCCATGCGGGGGGTAAGTTCGATTCCAAGGTCTACGAGACGAGCGGCGGCCTGCACGGGGTCGGCGTCTCGGTGGTGAACGCCCTGTCGGAACGGCTCGAAGTCGAGGTCGCCCGCGGCCAGACCCTCTACCGCCAGGTTTTCGCCCGCGGGGCTCCGCAAGGCGGCGTCGAGACGGTCGGACGGGTGCAGAACCGGCGCGGCACCAAGGTGCGCTTCAGGCCGGACCCGCAGATCTTCGGCCCCGAGGTGCGCTTCTCGCCGCGGCGCCTGTTCAAGATGGCCCGCTCCAAGGCCTACCTGTTCGGCGGCGTCGAGATCCGCTGGCGCTGCGCGCCCGCCCTCGCCGGCTCCGACGTGCCGACCGAGGCGAGCTTCCGCTTCCCCGGCGGCCTCAAGGACTACCTCGCCCGGGAGATCGAGGGCCGCGAGCTCGTCACCGACCAGGTCTTCTCCGGCAAGGTCGAGAAGCCCGGCGGGCACGGCTCCCTCGAATGGGCGGTCGCCTGGCTCGTCGAGGACGGTTTCTCGTCCTCCTACTGCAACACCATCCCGACGCCGGAGGGCGGCACCCACGAGAGCGGGCTGCGCATCGCGCTCCTGCGGGCGCTGCGCGACCACGCCGAGCGGGTCGGCCAGGCGAAGCGGATGGCGGCGGTTTCCGCCGACGACGTCATGGCGACCTGCGCCGCCATGCTGTCGGTGTTCATCCGCGAGCCCGAGTTCCAGGGCCAGACCAAGGACCGCCTCGCGACCCTCGAGGCGAGCCGGATCGTCGAAGGCGCCGTGCGCGACGCCTTCGACCATTGGCTCGCCGCCTCGCCGCAGCAGGCGAACAAGCTCCTCGACTGGGTCATCGACCGGGCCGAGGAGCGCCTGCGCCGGCGCGCCGAGAAGGACGTCGCCCGGAAATCCGCCACCCGCAAGCTGCGCCTGCCGGGCAAGCTCGCCGACTGCACCAATGCCGGCGCCGCCGGCTCGGAGCTCTTCATCGTAGAGGGCGACTCGGCCGGCGGCGCCGGCAT
>DATLFZ010000086.1:0-11236 GCA_035540795.1 Beijerinckiaceae bacterium
GGGTGAGGGGCTGGGGGAGCACGCGCGCCCTCTCCGGAGCGGCTTCTTCCCTCACCCGGTCGCGCCTGCCGCCGCGACTCGACCTCTCCCCGCCGGGGAGAGGTGCCGCGCCGTGATGACGGACGCCGCCGGGGCGCTAGACTGGCGCGCCATCCGGATTCGCCCATGCCCCTCGACCAAGCCCTGCGCCAGCGGATCGCCGACGCCGTCGCCGCCAGCTTCTCCGACCAGATCGCCTTCACGCAGGCCCTCGTTCGCTTCGCGTCCCTGCGCGGGCAGGAGCACGCGGTCCAGGACTTCGTGTTCCGGGCGTTGCGCGAGCGCGGCTTCGCCCTCGAGCGCTTCGCCATGGACCGGGAGGCGATCGAGCGCCATCCCGGCGGGTCGAAGTTCTCGGAGCACCATTCCCAGGCGCCGATCGTCGTCGGCATCCATCGGCCGCGGGAGGAACGCGGGCGCTCCCTGATCCTGCAGTCGCACGTGGACGTGGTGCCGGCCGGGCCCGCCGACATGTGGACGCGCCCGCCCTTCGAGCCGGCGATCGAGGGCGACTGGATGTACGGCCGCGGCGCCGCCGACATGAAGGCCGGCGCCGCCGCCAACCTGTTCGTGTTCGACGCCCTGCGCCGGGCGGGCCTGCAGCCGGCGGCCACGGTCTACGTCCAGTCCGTGGTCGAGGAGGAATCGACCGGCAACGGCGCGCTCATGACCCACCTGCGCGGCTACCGGGCCGACGCGGTCCTCATCCCCGAGCCAGAGGACGAGAAGCTCGTCCGGGCGAATGCGGGCGTGCTGTGGTTCCAGGTCGAGGTGCGCGGCCACCCGGTCCACGTGCGCGAGATGGGCGCGGGCGCGAACGCCATCGACGCCGCCCACCGGGTCGTCGGCGCCCTGCGCGAGCTCGAGGCGGCGTGGAACGCGCGCCGCAACGAGCACCCGAACTTCGCCGACGACCCGCACCCGATCAACCTCAACATCGGCCGGATCGAGGGCGGCGACTGGGCCTCCTCGGTCCCGGCCTGGTGCCGGATCGACTGCCGCATCGCGATCTATCCGGGCACCGCGGCGGCGGAGGCGGCCCGGGAGATCGAGGCGACGGTCGCTGCCTTCGCGCGGCAGGACCGCTTCCTGGCCAACAACCCGCCGCGGGTCGTCTTCAACGGCTTCTTCGCCGAGGGCTACGTGCTCGAGCCCGGGTCCGAGGCGGAGCGGGTGCTGGACGAGGCCCACCGCGCCGCGACTGGCAAGCCGCTCGAGACCCTCGTCAGCCCGGCCTATCTCGACACCCGCGTCCACGCCCTCTACGACCGGGTGCCGGCCCTGTGCTACGGGCCGGTCTCCAAGAACGTCCACGGCTACGACGAGGCCGTCAGCCTCTCCTCCGTGCAGCGCGTCACGACCGCGATGGCGCTGTTCGTGGCGGAATGGTGCGGCGTCGAGCCGGTTTCGGGTTGAACGATGGATCTCGACGCCCTTCTCGCCGATCCCCGGGTGGTCTGGACCGAGGACGTCCTGCGCTTCGCCGACACCGACGCCATCGGCCACGTCAACAACACCACCTTCTCGGTCCTGTGCGAGAGCGGGCGGGTGCACCTCTTCCGCAGCCGTCTCGACCCGACCCTCGGCGAGGGCCTGTACTTCGTCATCGCCCGCCTCGCGATCGATTTTCGGGCCGAGCTCCACTATCCGGGCCGGGTCCGCACCGGCACCTGGGTCACCCGGATCGGGCGCACCTCGCTCGGGCTCGGGCAGGCGATCGTGGGGGAGGGCGGGCTCGCCGCCGAGGCCAAGGGCGTTTGCGTCCTCATGAGCCGCGCCGACCGGCGCCCGACGCCCTTCCCGGACGCGACCCGCGCCGCCGCCGAGGCGCTGCTGCGGGCGCCCTGACGCATGATCCGACCCGCCTCCGCCCTCCTCTTCGCGACGATCCTCGCCGGCCCGGCCTCCGCCTCCGCGTTCTGCGAGATCAAGAGCACGAAGGACGGGTTCGTGGCCCTGCGCGACGGGCCGGGCCCGCAGGCGCGGCTGCTGCAGCGCATGCGGCCGGGCGACGAGGTTTTGCTCGGGCAGGATCGCAAGGGTCCCTGGGTCGCGGTCACCTATTGGCGCGGCGGCCGCTTCGCCAGCGGCCGGAACCCGACCGGCGATCCCCCGACCGCCCGCGGCTGGATGCATTCGGGGCTTCTCGCGACGGACAGCTGTGGCTAGGTCCGGGAGAGGGCTCGTCCTCAGGACCCTGCTCGCCGTTTTCGCCACGTCCGGGTCGCTCCGGGCCGAGGACTGCAACCCAGCCATGCCGGTGATCCGTTCGGACCGCGGCCTCGTCTTCACGGCCGACGCGTTCGCGGAACTCAAATGGCGCGAGCGGTCCTCCGGCGGGCGGATGCTGGAGTACGGGGCCTACCTCTGGCGCGGCAAGATCGGCGAACGCCGCGCCTATCTGAGCTTCGCCCTGATCCCGGGCACGTCCGGCCCCAACCACCACATGGATTACCGGATGGATCGCTATCGGGTCCGTCCGGCCTGGCGCAGGACGGGGACCCGGTACGAGCTCGACCGGTGGTTCGTCGTGCGCGACGGTCCGCTCCGGGGCGAGTGGATCGTCGTCAACTGCGCGGCGAAGTAGCCGCGGGACCGCGCGCGCCGCGCCGCAGGAACCGGGTGGGCGCCGCCTCGCGCCCGCGCGAAAAGGCGCGCCGGAGGCGGCATGATCGACAGGCGCATGGGCCGGACCGAATGGGCGCTCCTCGTCGCCCTCTCGGTCCTGTGGGGCGGATCGTTCTTCTTCGTCGAGGTGGCGGTGCGCGAGCTGCCGCCGCTCACCGTAGTGGTGGCCCGGGTCGGGCTCGCCGCGCTCGCGCTCCATCTCCTGGTGCGGGCGCTCGGCGAGGCGATGCCGCGGGCGCCGCGGATCTGGGCGGCCTTCCTCGGCATGGGGCTCCTCAACAACGCGGTGCCGTTCACGCTCTTCGTGTGGGCGCAGACCCACATCCCGAGCGGGCTCGCATCGATCCTCAACGCCACGACGCCGCTGTTCACGGTCCTCGTCGCCCATCTCGCGACGGCGGACGAGCGCATGACGGCGAACCGCCTCGCCGGGGTGGCGGTCGGCTTCGCCGGCGTCGCGGTGATGCTCGGCGGCGGCCGGCCGTTCGGGGTCGACGTTCTCGCCGAGCTCGCCGCGCTCGCGGGGGCGTTCTCCTACGCGCTGGCCGGCGTGTTCGGGCGCCGCTTCCGGGCCCTGGGGGTGTCGCCGCTCGCGACGGCGACCGGGCAGGTCACCGCCTCGGCCCTCCTGATGCTGCCGATCATGCTGGTCCTCGACCGGCCCTGGACCCTGCCGGCGCCCGGCCTCTCCACCCTCGCGGCGCTCGCCGGCCTCGCGCTCCTGTCGACGGCCCTCGGCTACGTCATCTACTTCCGCATCCTCGCCCAGGCGGGCGCGACGAACCTGCTCCTCGTCACCTTCCTCATCCCGCCGAGCGCGATCCTGCTCGGGGCGACGGTGCTGGGCGAGCGGCTCGAGCCGCGCCATTTCGGCGGCATGGCGCTGATCGCGGCGGGCCTCGGCGCCATCGACGGCCGCCCGCTCGAGCGGCTGCGCGGGCTCCTGCGCCGCGCGCGGTGAGCTCACATGACCGCGCCGATCTGCCAGGGCACGAATTCGAGGTCGCCGTAGCCGAGATCCTCGGACTTGGTGTGGGCGCCGGAGGCGACTTCGAGCATTTTCGCGAAGATCGCCTTGCCCTTGTCCTCGATCGAGACGCCCTCGAGGACGTCGCCGCAATCGATGTCCATGTCGTCGATCATGCGGCGGTAGATGTCGGAATTGGTCGCGAGCTTGATCGACGGGGCCGGCTTGCAGCCGAAGGCCGAGCCGCGGCCGGTGGTGAAGCAGACGAGGTTCGCCCCGCCGGCGACCTGGCCCGTCGCCGAGACCGGATCGTAGCCCGGGGTGTCCATGAAGGTGAAGCCGCGCGCCCGCACCGGCTCGGCGTATTCGTAGACCGCACGCAAGGTCGCAGTGCCGCCCTTCGCCGCGGCGCCGAGCGACTTCTCGAGGATCGTGGTGAGCCCGCCGGCCTTGTTGCCGGGGGAGGGGTTGTTGTTCATCTCGCCGCCGTTCCGGGCGGTGTAGTCCTCCCACCAGCGGATGCGCTGGACGAGCTTCTCGCCGACCTCCCGGGTCGCCGCGCGGCGGGTGAGCAGGTGCTCGGCGCCGTAGATCTCGGGCGTCTCGGCGAGGATGGTGGTGCCGCCGTGGCGCACGAGGAGGTCGGAGGCGGCCCCGAGGGCCGGGTTCGCCGTTATGGCGGAGTAGCCGTCGGAGCCGCCGCATTGCAGCGCCACGACGAGCTCGGAGGCCGGCCGGGTCTCCCGCTTCGCACGGGAGGCGATCGGGGCCATGTCGCGGATCGCGGCGACGATCGCCTCGACGGTCTTCCGGGTGCCGCCGGTCTCCTGGATGGTCAGCGTGCGGAAGGTGTCGGTCTCCTCGAGCCCGTATTCCTTCTTCATGCGGCCGATCTGGAAGACCTCGCAGCCGAGGCCGACCATCACCACCCCGGCGAAGTTCGGGTGGCTCGCGTAGCCCCATTGGGTGCGGCGCAGGACCTCGAAGCCCTCGCCGTAGGCAGCGTGGCCGCAGCCGGTGCCGTGGACGATGGCGACGACCCCGTCGATGCCGGGATGGTCGCGCAGGATGCCGGAGCGCTCGGCCTCCGCGGCGGCGAAGCGGGCGACGGAGGCGGAGCAGTTCACCGAGGTGAGGATGCCGATGTAGTTGCGGGTGCCGGTGCGCCCGCTCGGGCGGCGATAGCCCTGGAAGGTGGCGCGCAGGTCCTCCGGCAGGAGGTCGTCGTTGCGGGCGTCGACGCAGAAGGCATAGTCGCGCTCGAAATCGTGCAGGCCGACATTGTGCTCGTGCACCCACTCGCCCGGCGCGACATGCGTCTTGGCGAAGCCGATGATCTGGCCGAACTTGCGGATCGGCTCGCCCTCCCGGATCGGCTCCACCGCCATCTTGTGGCCCTTCAGGATCCGCTCGCGGGCGGTGATCCCGGCGGCCGTCGCGCCTTGCGCGACCTGGTCGAGGGCGACGACGATGTTGTCCTGCGGGTGGAGGCGGAGGGTGCGGGGGGTCATGGCGGCTTCTTCGAGCGTGGGTATGCTGCTCTATAGCAGCCCCTGCGCGCGGCCGCGCGGGCTTTGCGACCGCGTGCCGCGGGTCAGAGATAGCCGAGGGAGCGCAGGAGCTGGGGCAGCCACAGGGTGGTCTGCGGCACGAAGGTGATGAGCCCGAGCACCACGAAGAGCGGCAGCATGAAGGGCAGCACCGCCCGGACGCAATCCTCGAAGGAGATGCTCGCCACCCGGGCGAGCACGTAGAGCACCATCCCGACCGGGGGCGTGAGCAGCCCGATCATCAGGTTCAGGACCATGATGATGCCGAAATGGACCGGGTCGATGCCGAGCTGGATGGCGACCGGCAGCAGCACCGGCGTCAGGATGGTGATCGCCGCGATCGTCTCCATGAAGCAGCCGACGACGAGCAGGAACCCGTTGACGAGGAGCAGGAAGGCGACCGGGCTCGCGGCGACGGCGAGGATCCAGGCGCCGAGGGCCTCGGTGGTGCGGGTCGTCGTCAGGACCCAGCCGAAGATCGAGGCGCCGGCGACGATGAACAGAACCACCGCCGTGGTCTCGATCGTGTCCATGGTGACGCGCACGAACTGGCGCAGCGACAGGACCGCGTAGCGGGGCGGCTTGCCGGCGCGGGCAAGCGCGAAGTTGAAGCTGGGATGGATGACGAGCGACAGGATCAGCGCGTAGGCGCAGGCGAAGACCGCCGCCTCGGTCGGGGTGAAGAAGCCGAAGCTCATGCCGCCGATGATGATCCCGGGCGTCATCAGCGGCAGGAAGGCGTCGAGGAAGGTCCAGCCGAGGCGCGGCAGGGAGAAGCGGGCGTCGCGGCCGATGCCGCGCCGGTGGGCGTAGATCGAGACGGCGATCGACAGGAACAGCGCCATCATCAGGCCGGGCAAAATCCCGGCGACGAAGAGCTGGTTGATCGAGGCGTTCGCCACCACCCCGTAGATGACGAGCGGCAGGGAGGGCGGGATGATCGGCCCGATGGTCGAGGAGGCGGCGGTGATGCCGACGGCGAGCTTGGCGTCGTAGCCGTTGTCCCGCATCGCCTTGATCTCGATCGTGCCGAGGCCGCCGGCGTCGGCGACCGCTGTCCCGGACATTCCGGCGAAGATCACCGAGGCGGCGACGTTGACGTGGCCGAGGCCGCCCTTGAGCCACCCGACCGCGGCGATGGCGAAGTCGAAGATCTGCTTCGTGATCCCGGCCGAGTTCATCAGGTTGCCGGCCATGATGAAGAACGGCACGGCGAGCAGGGGGAACGAGTCGACCCCGTTCACCATCCGGTGGATGACCGTGATCTCCGGGGCGACCCCGGACAGCATGATGAAGAGGAGCGACGAGCCGGCGAGCGCGACCGCGATCGGCACGCCCAGCAGGATCATGGCGACGAGCGCGACGAGCATCAGCGTGATGAGCATGGGGGCCGCTCAGTCGATCGCCGCGCCGTAGGGGTGGTCCGGCTGCCGGTCGCGCAGGCGCCGCACGAACCGGACGATCGCGTGGTAGGTGATGCCGGCGAGGGCGCCCGCGACGGCCCAGTACATCCAGGCCTTCGGGATATCGACCGAGACCATGTAGCCCGGCGCCCGGTTGCCGAGCACCCAGCCGTAATACGCCATCGCCCCGCAGAACAGCGCCACGAGCGCGTCGATGATCACGAGGAGCCAGTGCCGCACCCGGGGCGGCATGTAGATCAGCAGCGCCTCGACCGAGATGTGGGTGCCCTTCCGCATGGCCGTGATCGAGCCGATGAAGGTCACCATGATCAGGAGGTAGCGGGCAATCTCCTCGGTCCAGCCGAGCGAGGCGTTGAGGACGTAGCGGGTGTAGAACTGCAGCAGCACCACCCCGAACAGGCCCCAGAAGATCGCGAAGACGAGGCTGTCCTGCGGGCGCAGGTCCGAGAGGTCGACATGCGCCTGCTCCTCCTCCCACTGGTGGAACAGGGCGTCGACGTCGCGCTGGACGTCCTCGGGGGTGTGGTGGGGCGGTTCCGTCGACATGGGGGCGCTTTGCGGGGCACAGCGGCCCGCCCCGTCCGGGCGGCGGGAGCCGGCGGACGGCGCGGGCGGTTCGAGGCGGCGGGGGCGCGGGCCCCCGCCGGTCGGATGATCAGTTGGTCTTGGACTCGAGCGCCTGGAGGCGGTCGTAGGTCGCCTTGTCCCAGGTGGCGTCGCGGCCCATGTGCAGCTTCACGACCGCCTCGCGGAAGGGCGCGCGATCGACGGCGATCACGTCCTTGCCCTGGCCCTTGAACCAGTCGACCAGCTCCTTCTCGGACTTGACGATCTCCTGCGTGCAGTTGTCCGCCGCCTCGCGCAGCAGATCGCTGAGGATCTTCTGCTCGTCCGCCGAGAGGCGCTTCAGGGTGCCGCCGGAGACGATGCTGAGCAGCGCGTCGGTGATGTGGCCGGTGAGCACGATGTGCTTCTGCACCTCGTAGAACTTCTTGGCCTGGATGGTCGGCAGCGGGTTCTCCTGCGCGTCGACGACGCCCTGCGACAGGGCGAGGTAGACCTCGGCGAAAGCGATCGGCGTCGGGTTGGCCCCGACCGCGCGCGGGAACATGGTGTAGAGCGGCGCGTCCGGCACCCGGATCTTCAGGCCCTTCATGTCCTCGGGCTTGTTGATCGGCTTGTTCGAGGTGACGTGGCGCTCGCCGTAATAGGTGAGGGCGACGACCTTGTTGCCGGTCTTCTTCTCGTAGCCGTCGCTCAGCTCCTTGAACAGGTCGGAGTTGCGGAAGGCCTGCCAGTGGCCGAGATCGCGGAACATGAACGGCGCGCCGCCGATGGCGAGCGGGCCGTGGGCGCGGCCGGCGAAGAGCTGGCCGGTGTAGATGATGTCGACCGTGCCGATCGACAGGCCCTCGTTGATGTCGCTCTCCTTGCCGAGCGAGGAGGCCGGGAAGACCTCGATCTCGTACTTGCCGTTGGTCCGCTTCTTGAATTCCTCGGCCGCCCACAGGGCCCATTTGTGATAGGGCTCGGAGGTCTCGTAGACGTGCGCGAACTTGAGCTTGGTCTGGGCGGCGGCCGGCAGCCCGGACACGCCGAGGGCCGCGGCCGCGGCGAGCCCGAGGGCCAGGCGGCGGTTGAGAAGTGCCATTGACGTTCCTCCTGAGAAGGGCGGGGGACGACGCCCCGTTCGGTTCGACGCGCCCGCGGGGCGGGCGCCGCCGGCGGGTTCGCCCGCCGGTTCGCCGCGCATAGTACGAGGAACGCGGCCGGCGGCAACCGCAGAGCGGCGGAATTTGCTCCGCGCGGCGCGCCGCCGCGGCCCTTCAGCTTCGGTTCAGCCGCGATTAAGGTGAACTCCTGTTCCTCTGGCCGCAGGGGAAGGCCGGGGGCAGTGCGCGTGAGTTCATCCGATCCGTCGGACATCGTCTACGACCGCCGGGTCGCGATGAAGTTCTGCCGCTTCGCCGGCGGCTGGTGGTCAGGCGCCACCGCCCGGCAGGCCTGGTTCTTCTCGATCGCGCTCGCGGCGCTGATCATCGGCAACATCGGCCTCAACGTCGCGGTCAACGCCTGGAACCGGATGTTCTTCGACGCGCTCGAGAAGCGCGAGGCGGGGACGCTCGGCACCGCGGTCCTGATCTTCGCCGGCCTCGTGGTCGTCGTCGCCGGCATCGGCGTGCTCATCGTCGTCACCCGCGAGACCCTGCAGGTGCGCTGGCGCGAATGGCTCGTCGGCCGCCTCATCGGCACCTGGCTCGACCGCAAGCGCTACTACCGGCTCGGCCTCGCCCGCAACGAGCCCGCCAACCCCGAATACCGCATCGCCGACGACAGCCGCATGGCGACCGAGCCGGTGGTCGACTTCGCCATCGGCCTCCTCAACGCCCTCCTGACCGCGCTCGCCTTCGTCGGCATCCTGTGGACCGTCGGCGGGTCGCTGACCGTCGCCGTCGGCGGGACCCAGGTGACGATCCCGGCCTACATGATGCTGGCGGCCCTGATCTACGGCGTCGCCGCGTCCTGGCTGATGCTGCGGGTGGGGCGGCCCCTCGTCCCGGGCGTCGCCGCCAAGAACGAGGCCGAGGCGAAGCTGCGCTTCGAGCTCACCCGCCTGCGCGAGAACGCGGAAAGCATCGCGCTGATCCGCGGCGAGCGCGACGAGCGCGCCATCCTCGACCGTACCTACGGCAACCTCGTGACGCGCTGGCTCAACGTGGTGCGCCTGCACGGCCGGCTCACCTGGATCACCAACGCCAGCGGGGCGCTGATCCCGGTGGTCCCGCTTCTTCTCGCGACGCCGAAATATCTTTCGGGCGAGCTGTCGCTGGGCGCCGTGACCCAGCTCGCCGCGGCCTTCTTCCAGGTCCAGATCGCCTTCGCCTGGCTCGTCGACAACTACAAGCCGGTCGCCCAGTGGTACGCCTCGGCGCGGCGCGTCACCGCCATCGTCGAGGCGGTCGAGGAGCTCGAGGACAGCTTCGCCCACGGGGGCATCGCCGTCGCGGAGGGGGAGCGGCTCGAGCTCGAAGGGCTCACGGTCACCGACCGGGCCGGCCGCGTCCTCATCGCCGACGCCCACCTCGCCATCAACCCGGGCGAGAAGGTCCTGATCATGGGCGAGTCCGGCATCGGCAAGAGCACGCTCGTGCGTGCCGTCGCCGGCCTGTGGCCCTGGGGTCGCGGCCTCGTGTCGATGCCCGCCGGCGCGGAGCTCGCCTTCGTGCCGCAGCGGCCCTACCTGCCCCTCGGCGCCCTGCGCCAGGTCCTGCTCTATCCGGCGGTCGACCTGCCGATCCAGGACGAAGCCGTCGTCGCGGTGCTCGGCGAATGCGGCCTCGGCCATCTCGCCTCCCGCCTCGACGAGGTCGAGCGCTGGGACCAGATCCTGTCGAGCGGCGAGCGCCAGCGCCTCGCCCTCGCCCGCCTGATCCTGCAGAAGCCCGCCGTCGTGATCATGGACGAGGCGACCTCCGCCCTCGACGAGGCGAGTCAGGCCCGGCTCATGACCATGCTGACCCGGGAGCTGCCGGACACGACCCTGATCTCCATCGGCCACCGGCCGGGCCTCGAGGCCCACCACGACCGGGTTCTGCGACTCGTGCGCACGGAGGCCGGCGCCCGCCTCATCGGCGAGGCCGCTCCCGAGCCGCTGCGCGCCACCGCATGACTTGCCAAGGCCCGGCCGCCCGGCTTTGATCGGGCGCCTCCACGACAGGATCGAGCCATGGCCGAAGCCGCCGCGCAGCTGCATTACTGGGACGCGTACTGGGACCTGCGCATCAAGGAGTGCCCCTGCGACGTGCACCTCGTCGAGTGGCTCGACGCCAACCAGGTCACCGACTCGACGGTCTACCATTTCGGCACCGGCGGCCATCACTACGTGGGCATCGAATGCGCCGCCCCGCACCGGCGCAACGCCGTCCTCGGCATCACCGCGGCGCCGCAGGAGCACGAGACCTACCTCAAGCTCGCCATCGAGCGGCCGGACGTGCTGCGCCACTACAACGTGGTTTTTGGGGACATCTACCTGATCAACCCGAAACTCCTGCCGACCTTCGACGTGGTCTCCCTGTTCCACCTGTGCGAGTTCCGCGGCAAGGAGAACGACGCCTATGGCGGTCTCACCGACCTCCAGGTGACCAACATCCTCACCGACAAGACCCGGCCCGGCGGCCACATCCTGTTCTATCCGGGCTCCTTCGCCTTCGACTGGGACGGGCCGATGAGCGCGAAGCGCGTCATCGCGCAATGGGAGCAGGAGCGCGACGTCGAGCGCGTCGGCGACTTCCAGACCCTGCTCGTCTACCGCAAGCGCGGCTAGCGCGACGGCCAAGCTGGAACCGCGCGTCTCCCCCGTGGGTTAGCCACGGGACTTCAGGAGACGCCCGATGTTCGCTCTGATCCGCAAGATCATCTTCTGGCGCCAGATGTGGCGGATGTTCCGCGGCGCGCGCCGCGCGCGGCGCTAGAACAGCCCGACGATCCCGGCCACCACCAGGTAGCGCAGGAGCTTCACCAGCCCGACCACGGGCACGAAGATCCAGAGCGGCGTCCGCAGCACGCCGCTGACCACCGTCAGCGGGTCTCCGATCACCGGCGCCCAGGAGAGCAGCAGCACCCACACG
>DATLFZ010000087.1:0-8917 GCA_035540795.1 Beijerinckiaceae bacterium
CCGCAAGGGAGAGGGGGGCGCCCGATCGTCGAGGGGGAGGTGGGGCCATCGCTGCGCGCGGCGCGGCGGCCGCCGCTCGCCGTTGCGGTGCGACCGCGTTCCGGCGTAGCTTCGCCGCAACGCAAGGCCGCCCCCATGCCCCTCGCCGTCGTCATCCATGCGCCCCGCGACCTGCGCGTCGAGGAGGTGGCGGTGCCGGAGCTCGGGCCCGGCGAGGTCGAGGTCCGGGTCGGCGCGGGCGGCATCTGCGGGTCGGACCTGCACTACTACCTCGACGGCGGCTTCGGCACCGTGCGCCTGAAGCAGCCTATGGTGCTCGGGCACGAGATCGCCGGCACCGTCGCCCGGGTCGGCGAGGGCGTCGGCCTGCGGGTCGGGCAGAAGGTGGCGGTGAACCCGAGCCGGCCCTGCGGCACCTGCCGCTACTGCCGGGAGGGCCTCGCCCATCACTGCCTCGACATGCGCTTCTACGGCAGCGCCATGCGCTTCCCGCACGTCGACGGCGGCTTTCGCGAGCGGCTCGTGGCGCGGGCGCGCCAGTGCGTGCCGGTGCCGGACGAGCTGCCGCTCGAGAAGGCGGCCTTCGCCGAGCCGCTCGCCGTGTGCCTGCACGCGCTCACCCGCGCCGGTCCGCTCGTCGGAAAGCGGGTGCTGATCACCGGCGCCGGGCCGATCGGCATGCTCACCCTGCTCGCCGCCCGCCATGCGGGCGCGGCGGAGATCGTCGTCACCGACGTCGCCGAGGCGCCGCTGGCGATGGCCCGGCGGCTCGGGGCGGACGCGGCGGTCGACGCCCGGGAGGCGGACGCACTCGCCCGCTTCCACCCGGACAAGGGCTTTTTCGACGTGATGTTCGAGGCCTCGGGCAACCCGGCCGCCCTGCGCCAGGGCATCGAGGCGGTGCGCCCGCGGGGGATCGTGGTCCTGATCGGAGTCGGCGGCGAGGCGAGCCTGATGCTGAACGTGCTCGTCGCCAAGGAGATCGAGCTGCGCGGCACGTTTCGCTTCGACGCCGAGTTCGCCTGGGCGGTGGAGGCCATCGCCAGGGGCCGGATCGACCCCTCGGCCCTCCTGACGGAGGTGGTGCCCGTGCGCGAGGCGGTGCGCGCGTTCGAGGGCGCCGCCGACCGCTCCCGGGCGATGAAGGTGCAACTGAGCTTCTGAGGAGAGCGCCACGGGGCGGGTCCGACGCTTGCGCCTGACCGGTCGAGGGTGGATCCGAGCCTGCCGGTGAGACCCGCCCCGAGCGTTGAAGGAACCTTACCCGGAACCGGCCGGGGCCGCGGTGCGCCGGCGCACGCGGGTTTTGTTTTTGCCGCGCTGAAACGCCCGGTCGAAGGCGGCGTTGGCCATACGGATCAACCGCTTGCGGGCCTGCGTGGCGGCCGGCCCGGTGTGGCGTAGCGGAAGGCAGCGAAGATCATGCGTGCGCTCGTGGTCGGCCTCGTTCTCGGCATCGCGACCGCAGCCGCCGCCCAGGAGGCTCCCAAGGACCAGCGGCAGGGCGGCGCGGCTCCCCAATCCGAGACCAAGGGTCAGGGGACGGGGCGCCCGTCCTGGGCCGACGAGGTGACCCGCTCCCTCTCCAGGCCCCAGGGCGGCGGCTCCGAGAAGCCGAGCGAGGGTCAGCGCGGACGCTGATCTTTCCGGCGCCTGCCGCGTTGTCGGGCGAAACGGGAGATCGGAATGGCGCGCGCGAAAGGCTACGGCGAAATCGGGAGCTACAACGCCCCCCTCGGCACCAACACCTTCGTGTTCGAGGACGACGGGCTCGTCCCCAACAGCCCGCTGCCGCTGGTCGTCCGCCAGGGGGCGATCACGCCGGATTCGGACGACCCGCCGAAATCCTTCGAGCGCACCTTCGCCCGCAACGGCTGGACCAATTCCTGGCGCGACGGCGTCTTCGACTACCATCACTACCACTCGACCGCGCACGAGGTGCTGGGCGTCGTCGCCGGGTCCGCCACGATCAGGTTCGGCGGCCGCGCGGGCGAGACCGTCGGCGTCTCGGCCGGCGACGTGGTGGTCATCCCCGCCGGCGTGGCCCATGCCCGCATCCAGGCCAGCGACGACTTCCTCGTCGTCGGCGCCTATGCGGGCGGGCGAGACTGGGACCTCCTGCGCGAGGAGGCCGGCGCGCTGGCCGCCGCCCGCGAGCGCATCGCGCAGGTGCCGCTTCCGGAGGCGGATCCGGTCGACGGACCGGGCGGCCCGCTCACCAAGCTGTGGACGCTGTCCGGCTGATCAGGCGAGGCGCTCGATCGAGAGGGACGCCCGCACGACCGGCCGGCCGGCGGCGTCCCGCACCGCCACTTCGAAGGAACGCGGCGCGCCGTGCGGGGCGGCGCCCCGCAGGATCTCGGCCACGCCGCGGGTGAGTTCGTCCTCCACCGCCTCGACGCAGGCGAGGTCGGCCCCGACCGCGTCGGTCTCCACCATCTCGTCGGCACGGACGTCGAAAAAGTAGCGCGGCATGCGTCCTCCTTGCCGCGCCGAGGGTGGAAGGGGTTGGTTGACGAAAGGTTGATCTCTCCCGGCCCTACAGCCCGGTGATCCCGTCGTGGAACAGCTTGAGGGACATCACCCCGAGGATCCCGAGGATCAGGCGGTCGAAGGTCTCGCGGCTGAGGAAGGAGGCGGCCCAGGCGCCGAGCGGCATGGCGAGCGCGATCGGCACGAGGGCGATCAGCCCTTCGAGGAACCGGGTCCAGGTCATGATGCCGGCGACCGCGAGCGCCACCACCTGCGCCACGGCGAAGCCGAGGAACATCGCGGCGACCGCGAAGACGAAGGCGGGCCGGGCGAGCCGGAGGGCGTGGATGAAGGTGATGCTCACCGGCGCCGAGATGCCGGTCGAGGCCTGGAGGGCCCCCGCGACCAGGCCGACGAGGGGCGCGAGCCGCCGGCCGCTGCCGGGCGAGAGCCTCAGGTCGGGCTTGGTGAGGTAGAACGCGATGTAGGCCATCATCATCACGGCGAGGGCGAGGGAGAGGGCCGCCCCCGGCAGGGTCGTCAGGGCGACGGTGCCGAGGCCGATGCCGACGACGCTCGCGGGCAAAAGCCGCGCCAGGAAGCCGGTGCCGTGGCGATGCGCGCTGAAATGCCAGCTCTGCCAGGCGTTCGTCACGACGAGGGGGATGCACACGATGGCGAGCGCGTGCGGCACGCCGAGGAAGGCGGCGAGCGCCGGCACGGACACGAGCGGCAGGCCGAGCCCGGTCGCGCCCTTGATGAAGCCGCCGAGGCCGAGCGCCCCGACGACGATGAGCAGGAACTCGACGTCCACCCTGTTCTCCTTCGCCCCCGCATAGCGCCGCCGCGGCCACCGGCCAACGGGCTTCGCGCGCGGGGCCCCCGCGCGGCGTAAGCGGCCCTTAAGCGCTCGCGGCTAGGGTCCGACCGACGCCGCCTCGGGAGGGCCGATGTCCGTTCCGTCTCCGCTGATCGTGCCGGGCCCCGCCCTCGGGCGCCTCGTCGTGCCGCTCTTCGCCGGCGCGCTCGGGCTCTCCGCGTTCCTGCTCTTCGCCGTGCAGCCCATGTTCGCCAAGATGGTGCTGCCGGTCCTCGGCGGGACGCCGGCGGTGTGGTCGGTCGCCATGGTGTTCTTCCAGGCGCTGCTGCTCGCCGGCTACCTCTACGCCCATTGGACGACGCGGACCTTCGGCCTCGGCGCCGCCGCCGCGCTCCACCTCGCCCTGATGGCCGTCGCCTTCCTCGCCCTGCCGATCGCCGTCGCCTCCGGCTGGGGCCAGCCGCCGGCGAACGGGGAGGCGCTGTGGCTGCTCGGCCTGTTCACAGTCTCGGTCGGGCTGCCGTTCTTCGCCGTCGCCGGCAACGCCCCGCTGCTCCAGGCCTGGTTCGCGCGCTCGGGGCACGGCGCCGCGGCGGATCCGTACTTCCTCTACGCCGCCTCGAACGCCGGGTCCTTCGCGGCGCTCCTCGCCTATCCGTTCCTGCTCGAGCCGCTGTTGAGCCTGAAGGACCAGAGCCGCCTGTGGAGCGTCGGCTTCGTCGCGCTCGCCGCCTGCGTCGCGGCCTGCGCCGCGACGGTCGCCCGCACCGGCCGCACGGCGCCGCCGCCCGCGAAGGCCGAGGCGGCGCCGCCGGTGCGGACGTACCTGCGCTGGATCGGGCTCGCCTTCGTGCCGTCCGGCCTGCTCGTCGCGACGACGGCCCACCTCTCCACCGACATCGCGGCCGCGCCGCTCCTCTGGGTCGTCCCCCTCGCCCTCTACCTCCTGACCTTCATCCTCGCCTTCCGGGACCGTCCCTTCCTCGACGGGCGGGCCCTCCTGCGCCTCCAGATCTGGACGACCGCCCTCGCGATCCTGGATTCGACCGCGATCGGCCTGCTGCCGCTGAGCCTGTCGGTCCTGCTCGCGGTGCTGTTCCTCGGCTCGCTCGCCTGCCACCGGGCGCTCTACGCGACGCGTCCGCCCGCGGGGCGCCTGACCGACTTCTACATCTGCCTGTCCCTCGGGGGCGTCCTCGGCGGGCTCTTCTGCGCGCTCGTCGCGCCGAAGATCTTCTCGACCGTGCTCGAGTACCCGCTCCTCCTCGGCCTCGCCCTGTTCTGCCATCCCCGGGTCCTGGCGGCCTTGCGCCGCCCCGGCGTCCGGCGCAGCCTGGGGTTCTTTGCGGCGGCGGGCGTCGCCGCCTGGGCGGCGGCGACCTTCGCCCCGAGCAGCGGGATGCGCCTGTGCGTCCTCGGCGCGCTCGCGGCCGCGGCCATGCTGACCTGGCGCCGGCCCGCGATCGCCGTGCCCGCCCTGGTCACCGCCGCTTTCGCCGCGACCCTGTTCGCGACCCCTCCCGGGACCGAGTCCCTGCGCTCGTTCTTCGGCGTCCACAAGATCGGCCCGAGCGGCGACGGGCGCTTCCTCACCCTCTCGCACGGGACCACGATCCACGGCGCCATGCGGGTGCGGAACGACGACGGCAGCCCCGCCACCGGCCGGCCCGAGCCGACGACCTACTACACCTTCGACGGCGCCCTCGGGGTGGGCATCCGGGCGGTGCGCGAGGCGCGAGGCGGGCGGCTCGCCGGCGTCGGCGTGGTCGGGCTCGGCGCCGGCAGCCTCGCCTGCCACGCGGCGGCGGGGGAGCGCTGGACCTTCTTCGAGATCGACCCCCTCGTGGCGAAGCTCGCCCGCGAGCGCTTCCGCTTCCTCGGCGCCTGCGCGCCGGACGCGGCGATCGTCCTCGGCGACGCGCGGCTCACCCTCGCCGGCGAGCCGGGCGGGCTGTCGCTCCTCGTCCTCGACGCGTTCTCCTCGGACGCCATCCCGACCCACCTCCTCACCCGGGAGGCGATCGGGCTCTACCTCGCCCGGCTCGCCCCGGACGGGGCGGTGCTGATGCACATCTCGAACCGCTACCTCGACCTGCGCGGCATCCTCGCCCGGACGGCGGCGGAGCACGGCCTGTCCCTGTGGACCTGGACGGACGCGGACGGGGAGCCGCAGGACCTGCGCTTCCGCACGCCCTCGATCGTGGCCGCCCTCGCCCGCGACCCGGCCCATCTCGGCGCGATCGCGTCGGGGGGCGTGTGGCGCCGGGTCGAGCCCGACCCGGCCCGGCGTCCCTGGACGGACGACTTCTCGAACGTCCTCGCCGCCGCCTTCGACCGCTACCGCCGCTGAGGGCTAGCGCAGCGCCAGCGCGTTGCCCGGGGAGCCCGTCGCGCCCCGGATCGGCATCGGCGCGAAGGAATAGGCGAACTCCGTCACGTTGTCGGCGGCGAGCGCCTCCGTCGCGACGTTCTCGTGCAGGAAGATGCCGTTGCGGGCGATCAGCTCCTGGTGCACCGGGAAGGCCTGCTTGGCGTCCGGGTTCGGCACCACCTCGACGCCCCACGTGTCGGCGCCGACGACGGCGACCCCCTTCCCGGCGAGCCAGCGCGCGGCGGCGAGCCCGATCCCCGGCTCGCCACCGTTGAAGCGCCGGTTGTCCTTGCCCCACAGCGATCCCCATCCGGTGTGGAGGAGGACCACGTCGCCGGTGGAGATCTTCTCCGCGTCGAAGCCCTGCTTCTGCAGCGCGCCGCGCAGGTCCTCGACGGTGACCTCGTAGCCGGAATCGAGCATCTGGCCCTTGTAGGCTTCGAGGTTGATCAAAATGCCCCGGGTGAAGAACGGTTTGACGTGCTCGATGCCGAGCTTCTTCAGCCCCTCCGGCCCGTGCAGGTCCTCGCCGCGCACGCCGTTGTAGTAGCGGTCGCCCTCGGCGGTGCGGATGCCGATATGGCCGAGCCCGTCGAACTGCGTGCCGACCTGGCCGATCTCGGTCGCGAGGAAATCGTCGTTCCAGATCACCCGGTTGTCGCCGAGGGGTCCGCCCGCGAGCCCGCTCGTCGCCCGCAGGGCGAAGACCCGCGAGCCGAACAGGGGCATCTTGCCGTCGTAGACCCGCGCGAGGGGATAGACCTTGCCCTCCCGTACGAGCCCCGCCGCCTGCTTCACCTTCTCCGGCGTGATCAGGTTCGAGGCGCCCGCCTGGTCCTCCGCCCCGTGCTTCGAGGGCCACCAGCGCTCCTGCGCCTGCGCGCCGGCGGCGAGAACGAGCGCGACCGTCAGAACGACATTCCGCAGCATCTCCAGCCTCCCTGTCCCGGGCGGCCCGCCCGGGACTCCATCCTGCAACCCCAAGGCGCGCGCGGCAACGCTCCCTCCGTCATTCCGGGGCGCCCGCAGGGCGAGCCCGGAACCCATGACCACCGCCGGTGCCGGAAGAAACGCGGCTCCGGCGCGTCCGAAACCATCGACCCCGTGTTCATGGGTTCCGGGCTCCTCGCTGCGCTCGGCCCCGGAATGACAGGCGTGGAGCCTGTCAGCCGCCCCCTTCTTGCGCGCGCCGGCACCCCCTCCGTCATTCCGGGGCGCCCGAAGGGCGAGCCCGGAACCCACGAACACCGTCGGTGCGCGAGGGGACGCGACGGCTCCGGCACTCGCCCATCCTTTGCGCGCCGGGCTCGGAGGTCCTATAAGCCGCCGCGAACCAGTCGGCAGGCAATGCCGCGCGCCTTCAGGGGGCCCCGCTGCGTGCCGATGCTCGGGCCGAGATGAACGAGAACACGCCCCTGCGGCTCACGAGTCTCGACCTTCCGCAGGCGGCGGCGCCCGCGCCGGCGCGGGGCGTGTCCCTGTGGCGCCATCTCGCGCTGCTCTGCGCCGGCCTGGCGCTGCCGATCCTGTTGTTCGTCGGCTTCCTGCTCTGGCAGTTCGCCGCCGCCGAGCGCACCCGCCTCGAGAGCGACGCCCTCGACCGGGCGCGGGCCATCGCCCAGGCGGTCGACCGCACCCTCGAGGCGATGTCGGCGGCGCTCAACGTGCTCGCCGCCTCCCCGTCCCTGCGCACGGGCGACCTCGCCGCCTTCCACGCGCTTGCGTCCGAGGCGGCTGAGCGGACGGGCTACGCCGTCGTGCTGCGCGACCGGGCGAGCGGGCGCCAGCTTCTGAGCACCCGCGCTCCCTTCGGCACGCCCCTTCCGATCGCCAACGCGCCGACACCGCCGGACGGACCGCCCCGGGTCGCGGTGAGCGACCTGTTCGTCGGCGCCCGCTCGGGCGTGCCGCAGTTCGCGGTCCAGCTGCCGGTGAGCGCGCCGGGGCAGCCCGACGCCGTCCTCGGCCTCTCCATTCCGGTCGAGGCGATCCGGGACGTGATCCTCGCCGAGGAGCCGCGCCCGAGCCTCACCGTGGCGGTGATCGACCGAGCCGGGCGCATCCTCGCCCGCAACAGCCGGCACGAGGACTTCGTCGGCCGGCCCGCCACCCCGGACCTGCAGGAGAACACCCCCGGCCGGGAGGGCACCTGGGACGGCTTCACCATCGACGGGCAGCCGGTGCTCGGCGCCTATTCCCGCTCGCGGCTCGCGGACTGGCGCGTCGCCGTCGGGCTGCGCCGGGCGGAGCTGTCCGCTCCCCTGCGGCGCTCGCTCTGGACCTTCGCCGCCCTCGGGGCCGGGCTGATCGTCCTGTCGACGCTCCTCGCCCTGTTCTTCGGCCGGCGCATCGCCCGGCCGATGCAGGCGGTCGCGGCGCAGGCGCGCCGCCTCGCCCGGCGCGAACCGGTCGAGCCCGTCGCCTCGCCGATCCGCGAGATCGACGAGGTCGGCCAGGCCCTCGCCGCCGCCTCCGTCGGCCTGCGCGAGCGGGAGCGGGAGCGAGACGTCGCCGAGGCGGCCCTGCGCGAGGAGACCAGGACTCTCGAGACCCTCAACCGGACCGGCGCCGCCGTCGCCGGCGAACTCGATCTCGAACGGGTGGTGCAGATGGTGAGCGACGCGGCCGTCGAGCTCACCGGGGCGAAGTTCGGCGCCTTCTTCTACAACCAGATCGACGAGGCCGGCGAGAGCTACGCGCTCTACACCCTGTCCGGCGTGCCGCGCTCGGCCTTCGAGCGGTTCCCCATGCCGCGCAACACGGCGGTGTTCGGGCCGACCTTCGCCGGCGAAGGAGTGGTACGCTCCGACGACATCAAGGCCGATCCGCGCTACGGCCACAACGCCCCCTACAAGGGCATGCCCGAGGGCCACCTGCCGGTCACGAGCTACCTCGCCGTGCCGGTGGTGTCGCGCTCGGGCGAGGTCATCGGCGGCCTGTTCTTCGGCCATCCCGAGCCCGCGCGCTTCACCGCGCGGCACGAGCGCATGATCGTCGGCATCGCGGCCCAGGCGGCGATCGCCATCGACAACGCCCGGCTCTACCAGTCGGCGCAGCGCGAGCTGCGCCAGCGCCGCGCTGCCGAGGAGCGCCTGCGCGACCTCAACCAGACTCTCGAACAGCGCATCGGCGAGGCCATGGCGGAGCGCGAGAAGACCGAGGCGCAGCTGCGCCAGGCGCAGAAGATGGAGGCGATCGGCCAGCTCACCGGCGGCGTCGCCCACGACTTCAACAACCTGCTCACGGTGATCGCC
>DATLFZ010000088.1:0-14177 GCA_035540795.1 Beijerinckiaceae bacterium
GAAGTGCAGCCCCGTGGTCGGCTCGTCGAGGATATAGAGCGTGCGCCCGGTGGCGCGGCGCGACAGCTCGCGCGACAGCTTCACGCGCTGCGCCTCGCCGCCGCCCAGCGTCGTGGCCGACTGGCCCAGCGTGATGTAGCCGAGGCCCACGCTCTGCAACGTGCGCAGCTTGTGCGCGATGGGCGGGAAATTCTCGAGCACGGGCAGCGCCTGATCGACCGTGAGCTCGAGCACGTCGGCGATGGACTTCCCGCGGTAGCGGATGTCGAGCGTCTCGCGGTCGTAGCGCTTGCCCTTGCAGACGTCGCAGGTGACGTAAACGTCGGGGAGGAAGTGCATCTCGATCTTGATGACGCCGTCGCCCTGGCAGGCCTCGCAGCGCCCGCCCTTGACGTTGAACGAGAAGCGCCCCGGCTGGTAGCCGCGCGCCTTGGCCTCCGGCAGGCCCGCGAACCAGTCGCGGATCGGCGTGAAGGCGCCGCTGTAGGTCGCCGGATTCGAGCGCGGCGTGCGGCCGATCGGCGACTGGTCGATGTCGATGACCTTGTCGAGGTGCTCGAGCCCGTGCAGGGCCTCGTGCGGGGCGGGGGCCTCGTAGGCGCCGGAGAGCTTGCGCGCCACCGCCTTGTAGAGGGTGTCGATCACGAGCGTCGACTTGCCGCCGCCGGAGACGCCGGTGACGCAGGTGAAGGTTCCGAGCGGGAACTCGGCGGTGACGTTCTTGAGGTTGTTGCCGCGCGCGCCGACGAGCTTGAGCATGCGGCTCTTCTGCGGCTTGCGGCGCTTGCCCGGCATCGGCACGGCGAGGTCGCCGGACAGGTACTGGCCGGTGAGGGAGGCCGGGTTCGCCATGATCTCGGCCGGCGTGCCGCGGGCGACGATCTCGCCGCCGTGGATGCCGGCGCCCGGCCCCACGTCGACCACGTAGTCGGCCTGGAGGATCGCGTCCTCGTCGTGCTCGACCACGATCACCGTGTTGCCGAGGTCGCGCAGGCGTTTGAGGGTGCCGAGCAGGCGCTCGTTGTCGCGCTGGTGCAGGCCGATCGACGGCTCGTCGAGGACGTAGAGCACGCCGGTGAGGCCGGAGCCGATCTGCGAGGCGAGGCGGATGCGCTGGCTCTCGCCGCCCGACAGGGTGCCGGAGGCGCGCGACAGGGTCAGGTATTCGAGGCCGACGTCGACCAGGAAGGCGAGGCGGTCGCGGATCTCCTTGAGGATGCGGCCGGCGATCTCGTTCTGCTTCGCCGTGAGCCTTTCGGGCAGGGCGGCGAACCAGGCCTGCGCGTCGCGCACGGACAGGGCGGTCGCCGCGGCGATGTCGGAGCCGCCGACCTTGACCGCGAGCGCCTCGGGCTTGAGCCGGCGCCCGCCGCAGGCGGCGCAGGGGGTCTCGCCCATGAAGCGGCCGATCTCGTCGCGGGCCCAGTCGCTCTCGGTCTCCTTGTAGCGGCGCTCGAGGTTGGGGATGACCCCCTCAAAACCCTTCTTGACCTCGTAGGCGCGCAGCCCGTCGTCGTAGGCGAAGCGGATCGTCTCGGCGGTGCCGAACAGGATCGCGTCGCGGACGGTCTCCGGCAGGTCGGTCCATGGGGTGGCGGTGGCGACCTTGAAGTGGCGGGCGATCGCCTCGAGGGTCTGGCCGTAATAGGGCGAGGTCGACTTGGCCCAGGGCGCGATGGCCCCGCGCTTGAGGGAACGGCTTTCGTCCGGCACCACCAGCGCCGGGTCGACCCGCATCTCGTGGCCGATGCCGCCGCAGGTCGGGCAGGCGCCGAACGGGTTGTTGAACGAGAACAGCCGCGGCTCGATCTCCGGGATCGTGAAGCCGGAGACCGGGCAGGCGAATTTCTGGGAGAAGACGATGCGCTCCGCCCCGCCTCTCCCCGACGGGGAGAGGTCGAGTCGCGCCGCAGGCGCGACCGGGTGAGGGGAGGCCTCCGCGTCCTCCTTCGGCCCCTCACCCCGGCCCTCTCCCCGTCGGGGAGAGGGAGAGGGAGAGGGAGAGGGAGAGGGAACGTCCGCGAACTCCACGATGGCGATGCCGTCGGCGAGTTCGAGGGCGGTCTCGAAGGACTCCGCCAGACGCGCGCCGATGTCGGGGCGCACCACGATCCGGTCCACCACCACGTCGATGTCGTGCTTGTACTTCTTGTCGAGCGCCGGGACGTCGTCGATCTCGTAGAAGAAGCCGTCGACCTTGACCCGCTGGAAGCCGCGCTTCTGGAACTCGGCGAGCTCCTTGCGGTACTCGCCCTTGCGGCCGCGCACCACCGGCGCGAGGAGGTAGAGGCGGGTCTTCTCCGGCAGGGCGAGCACCCGGTCGACCATCTGGCTGACGGTCTGGCTCTCGATCGGCAGCCCGGTCGCGGGGGAGTACGGCACGCCGACCCGGGCCCACAGCAGGCGCATGTAGTCGTAGATCTCGGTGACCGTGCCGACGGTGGAGCGCGGGTTCTTCGAGGTGGTCTTCTGCTCGATCGAGATCGCCGGCGACAGGCCGTCGATCTGGTCGACGTCCGGCTTCTGCATCATCTCGAGAAACTGGCGGGCATAGGCCGAGAGCGACTCGACGTAGCGGCGCTGCCCCTCGGCGTAGATCGTGTCGAAGGCGAGCGAGGACTTGCCCGAGCCGGACAGGCCGGTGAACACGACGAGCCTGTCCCGCGGGATGACGAGGTCGACGTTCTTCAGATTGTGCTCCCGCGCGCCGCGGATCGAGATCGCGCGGGCGGCGTCGGCGCGGTCGAAGAGGTCGTCGAGCTTGGCCATGGGATGTCCGGGATGCACCGGCGGCGCCGGCTCGGACGGCTACTTAATGCGTCGGGAGCCGGGAATCACGCCCGCCGACTAGAACAAACCATGCACGAACCGTCAACTCTCGTTGCGGCGCCCTGCCGCGGCGGAAACGTCGCGCAGCACCCGCGGCAGGGCCTCGGGGAGGTCCTCGGCGATCAGGCCGGGGCCGAGGCGCGCGCCCGTCTCCGCGTGGAGCCAGACGGCGGCGCAGGCGGCCTCGAAGGCGGGCATGCCCTGCGCGCGCAGGCCGGCGACGAGGCCGGTGAGGACGTCGCCGGTGCCGGCGGTGGCGAGGTAGGGCGTGCCGTTCTCATTGATCGCCGCACGGCCGTCCGGCGCGGCGATCACCGTGTCGGGGCCCTTCAGCACCACGACGGCCCGCAAGGCCGCGGCGGCGGCGCGGGCGCGGGCGAGCTTGGAGGGGGCTTCGAGGGCCTCCTGGTCGCGCAGGAGCCGCGAAAACTCGCCCTCGTGCGGGGTGAGGACCGGCGGGTCCTCGGCCGACAGCGCGGCGAGTTCGTCCCGCCGGCCCTCGAAGCTCGTCAGCGCGTCGGCGTCGAGGACCACCGCCCGGCCGGCGCGGAGCGCGACCGCGACGAGGGCGCGGGTCGCCGCGCCGACGCCGAGCGCCGGGCCGAGTGCGAGGGCGTTGAAGCGGGCATCCCCGAGCAGCGCCTCGAGGTCCTCCGGCCCGTCGCAGGGGCGCAGCATGACGGCCGTGAGGTGGGCCGCGTTGACGGCGAGGGCGTCGCTCGGCGAGGCGAGGGTCACGAGCCCCGCGCCGGCCCGCAGCGCCGCCCGCGCCGCGAGGCGCGCGGCCCCCGTCCGGGTCGGCCCGCCCGAGAGCACGAGTGCGTGGCCGCGGCCGTATTTGTGCCCCTCCTCGCTCGGACGCGGGAACGCGGCGCCCCACAGCGCCGGGCCGTTGGCGAAGGTGCGGACGCCGAGATCCGCGACGGCGGCCTCGATGCCGATTTCCGAGACCTCCACCGCGCCGCAATGGGCCCGGCCGGGAAAGAGCAGGTGGCCGGGCTTGCGCCGCCCGAAGGTCACCGTCTCCGTCGCGCGGATCGCCGCCCCGCGCACCGCGCCGGTGTCGCCGTCGATGCCGCTCGGCACGTCGACCGCGAGCACCGGCCGGCCGGCGGCGTTCGCCCGCTCGACGACGCGGCGGGCGGCGCCGTCGAGGTCGCGGGCGAGCCCCGCGCCGAACAGGGCGTCGACGACGAGGTCCGCCGCTTCGGGCTCCGCCTGCTCGGCGTCGAGGACCGGCCCGGTCCAATCCGCCGCCGCGAGCGCCGCGTCGCCGGTGAGCCGCTCGCGCGACCCGAGCAGCGCGACGGTCACGGCGCAGCCACCCTCGGCAAGGAGCCGCGCGGCGACGAAGCCGTCGCCGCCGTTGTTGCCCGGCCCGCACAGGACCAGCACCCGGCCCTGCGGCAGCAGACGGTGGGCGGCGCGCGCCACCGCCGCCCCGGCACGGCGCATCAACTCGTAGCCGGGCGTCCCCGCGGCGATGGTGCGGGCGTCCGCTTCCCGCATCTCGGCGATCGAGAGGAGCTCGTTCACGGGGGGCCGGCCCGGCCCGGGCGCGACGCGGGCAACTGCTCAAATTTGCGGCATTCGCTGCCGCCGGAAGCGGCAGGTTCCTTTGCCGCGGTGCAATATGGGCGTGGAAGGCGGCCCCGCTTGATGCTAAGACCGGCAGGCTCGCCCGCCGCACCGGACGCCCCGACATGAAGAAGATCGAAGCGATCATAAAGCCCTTCAAGCTCGACGAGGTGAAGGAAGCGCTGCAGGAAGTCGGGCTGCAGGGCATCACCGTGATCGAGGCGAAGGGTTTCGGTCGCCAGAAGGGCCATACCGAACTCTACCGCGGGGCGGAGTACGTCGTCGACTTCCTGCCCAAGGTGAAGCTCGAGATCGTGCTCGCGGACGACCTGGTCGACGGTGCCGTCGAGGCGATCCGCAAGGCGGCCCAGACCGGCCGCATCGGAGATGGCAAGATTTTTGTATCGACGGTGGAGGAAGCGATCCGCATCCGCACCGGCGAGACCGGGGCCGACGCGATCTAGCGTCTGGCCGGACCGTCAGACAGACCGAAACCCGCGAGCGGCCGCAGGGCCGCCGCGAACGCGTGACCAGGGCAGAGAGGACCAACCATGCAGAGCGCCAAGGACGTCCTGAAGGCGATCAAGGACAACGACGTGAAGTACGTCGATTTCCGCTTCACCGACCCGCGCGGGAAGTGGCAGCACGTCACCTTCGACGTGTCGATCGTCGACGAGGACACGTTCGCCGACGGCATCATGTTCGACGGCTCGTCGATCGCCGGCTGGAAGGCCATCAACGAATCCGACATGACCCTCATGCCGGATCCGGTCACCGCCTGCATGGACCCGTTCTTCTCGGCGCCGACGATGTCGATCGTGTGCGACATCCTCGAGCCGGCGACCGGCGAGCCCTACGACCGCGACCCCCGCGGCATGGCCAAGAAGGCCGAGGCCTTCCTCAAGTCGACCGGCATCGGCGACACCATCTACGTCGGCCCCGAGGCCGAGTTCTTCATCTTCGACGACGTGCGGTTCATGGCCGACCCGTACAACACCGGCTTCAAGCTCGATTCGAGCGAGCTGCCGACCAACGGCGACACCGAGTACGAGGGCGGCAACCTCGGCCACCGCATCCAGACCAAGGGCGGCTACTTCCCGGTGCCGCCGCAGGACACGGCCCAGGACATGCGCGGCGAGATGCTGGCCGCGATGGCCTCGATGGGGGTCAAGGTCGAGAAGCACCACCACGAGGTGGCGAGCGCCCAGCACGAGCTCGGCATGAAGTTCGACACGCTCGTGCTCATGGCCGACCACATGCAGGTCTACAAGTACTGTATCCACAACGTCGCCCAGAGCTACGGCAAGACGGCGACCTTCATGCCCAAGCCCGTCTACGGCGACAACGGCTCGGGCATGCACGTGCACCAGTCGATCTGGAAGGGCGGCAAGCCGCTCTTCGCGGGCAACAAGTACGCCGACCTCAGCCAGGAATGCCTGTGGTACATCGGCGGCATCATCAAGCACGCCAAGGCGCTCAACGCCTTCACCAACCCGTCGACGAACTCGTACAAGCGGCTGGTGCCGGGGTACGAGGCGCCGGTGCTGCTCGCCTATTCGGCCCGCAACCGCTCGGCCTCCTGCCGCATCCCGTGGACGACCTCGCCGAAGGCGAAGCGCGTCGAGGTGCGCTTCCCCGATCCGGTGGCGAACCCGTACCTCGCCTTCGCCTCGATGCTGATGGCGGGTCTCGACGGGATCCTCAACAAGATCGACCCCGGCCAGGCCATGGACAAGGACCTCTACGACCTGCCGCCGCGGGAGCTGAAGAAGATCCCGACCGTGTGCGGCTCGCTCCGCGAGGCGCTCGTCAGCCTCGACCGCGACCGGGCCTTCCTCAAGCAGGGCGGCGTGTTCAACGACGACTTCATCGACTCCTACATCGAGCTCAAGATGACCGAGGTGCAGCGCTTCGAGATGACCCCGCACCCGGTCGAGTTCGTGATGTACTACTCGGCCTGAGCGGCCCGCCTCGCTCCGACCGTCACGGAAGCCTTTCCTCCCGGGGCCGCCGGCCCCCCCTGCCCTCTCCCGGAAACGGGAGAGGGTTTTTGTTTGCGCTGCCGCGGCGGCGCGCGGTCGCGGCTTGGCCGTGGAACGGTTGGGCCCGCCCTCCGCTTGTCCGCACGGAGGGACGCGATGCGGTGGCACCGGCTCATCGGCAAGTCCCGCGGCGCCGCGCGGGCGCTGGCGGCGCTCGGCGCGGTCCTGCTCGCCACCGTCGTGGCATCGGCCGCGCCGGCGGCGGCGCAGCCTCGCGAAGTGGTCGTCCTCGACGTCGGCGGCGCGATCGGGCCCGCCACGACCGAATACGTCTCCCGCGGCCTCGACCGGGCGGCCCGGCGCGGAGCGGCCCTCGTGGTCCTGCGCATGGACACGCCGGGCGGGCTCGAATCGAGCATGCGCGACGTCAACCGGGCGATCCTGGCTTCGCCGGTGCCCGTCGCCACCTTCGTCGCCCCGAGCGGCGCCCGGGCGGCGAGCGCCGGCGCCTTCATCCTCTACGCGAGCGACCTCGCCGCCATGGCGCCCGGCACCAACGTGGGCGCGGCCACCCCGGTGCAGATGGGCGGCGGCCAGCCGTTCGGCCGCGGGACGGAGGACAGGGACAAGCAGCCCGCCCGCGATCCCGCGGCCCAGAAGGCGATCAACGACGCGGTCGCCTATATCCGGTCGCTCGCCGAGTACCGCGGCCGCAACGCCGACTGGGCCGAGCGCGCCGTGCGCGAGGCGGCGAGCCTGTCGGCGACGGCGGCGCTGGCCGAGGGCGTGATCGAGATCGTCGCGACCGATCTCGCCGGGCTGCTGGCGCAGGCGGACGGGCGCACCGTGCGCGCCGGCGATCGCACCCGCGTTCTCGCCACGGCCGGGGCGCAGGTGGTGCCGATCGAGCCCGACTGGCGCACCCGCCTCCTCGCCGCGATCACCAATCCGAACGTCGCCTACATCCTCCTGCTCATCGGCGTGTACGGGATCCTGCTCGAGTTCTGGTCCCCCGGCATCGTCTTCTCCGGGGTGATCGGGGCGATCTGCCTGCTCGTCGGCCTGTTCGCGCTGAATCTCCTGCCGATCAACTTCGCCGGGCTCGGGCTGATCGCGCTCGGCATTGGGCTCATGGTGGCCGAGGCGGTGACGCCGTCCTTCGGGATCCTCGGCATCGGCGGCATCGTCGCCTTCGCGGTCGGCTCGACCATGCTGTTCGACGGCGACGTCCCGGAACTGCGCGTCGCGCTGCCGGTCGTCGTCGCCGCGACCTGCGTCACCGCCGGGTTCCTCGTCGTCGCCGGCGGTGCCGCCATCCGGGCCCACCGCCGGCCCAAGGTGACGGGCGACGCCGCCGCGATCGGCAGCCCCGCCGAGGTGGTGAGCTGGGGCGCCGGCGAGGGCTGGGTGCTCGTCCACGGCGAGCGCTGGCACGCCCGCGCCGCGACGCCGCTTGCGCCCGGCGCCCGGGTCCGCGTGATCGCCCGCGAGGGCCTGACCCTCGTCGTCGGCCCCGAAACCCCTTCCGGATGAGGAGACGCAGCCATGCCCGATACCGGCCTTCTGGTTTTCGTCGTCGTCGCCTTCCTGGTCCTCGGCATCCTGTCGGCGGCGATCCGCATCGTCGCCGAGTACGAGCGCGCGGTGGTGTTCACCCTCGGCCGCTTCTCCGGGGTGAAGGGGCCGGGGCTGATCCTGCTCATCCCCTTCGTCCAGCAGATGGTGCGCATGGACCTGCGCACGATCGTGCTCGACGTGCCGAGCCAGGACGTGATCTCGCAGGACAACGTCTCGGTGAAGGTCAACGCGGTGATCTATTTTCGCGTCGTCGAGCCCGACCGGGCGGTGATCCAGGTCGAGAACTTCATGGAGGCGACGAGCCAGCTCGCCCAGACGACCCTGCGCTCGGTCCTCGGCAAGCACGACCTCGACGAGATGCTGTCCGAGCGCGACAAGCTCAACAGCGACATCCAGGCGATCCTCGACAGCCAGACCGACACCTGGGGCATCAAGGTCACCAACGTGGAGATCAAGCACGTCGACATCGACGAGAGCATGGTGCGGGCGATCGCCCGCCAGGCGGAGGCCGAGCGCAACCGGCGCGGCCGCATCATCAACGCCGAGGGCGAGCAGCAGGCGGCCGAGAAGCTCGTCGAGGCGGCGCGCCTCCTCGGCGCCGTGCCGGAGGCGATGCAGCTGCGCTACCTCTCGACCCTGCACGACATCTCGAACGAGCGCAGCTCGACGATCGTGTTCCCGGTGCCGATCGACATCTTCAAGACCGTCGCCGAGACGCTGCAGCGCGGCGGCCAGCCCGGCGGAAACCGGCCGTGAGCGGCCCGCCGACGCCGCCGCCGCGCGAGAATCCCTACCCCGCCGAGAAGGCCCGCGGCGGCCGCATCGTCCTGAACACGCCGCTGCGCCGGGCGATCTTCTTCGGCGGGCTGTTCGGGCTCGTGCTGCTCGGGGTGCTTTCGATCCTGTTCGGGATGAGGCCGTAGCGCCGACCTCCGGTTGCAGAGGCGCTTGCATTCCGGCGCGTTCCGGCGCGGAATGGGCGCGCTTTCCTCGGGGGTCCTTCCATGCTCGTCCGCCTGTTCGCCGCCGCGGCTTTCGTTCTCCTCGCCGCCGGTCCCGGCCATGCCCAATCCGCCGCGACCGGGGTCGCGCCGGCCCAGACCGAGGAGGCGCGGCCGAAGCGGCAGCGCCAGCGCAGCCCGGGCGCCAAGAAGCGGGAGCCGACCGTCGGCCAGATGGCGGTGCGCGAGCGGCAGCGCAAATGCGCGGCGGAGTGGAAGGAGGCCAAGGCCGCGGGCCGGGTCGCCGCCGGCACCAGGTGGCCGCGCTTCTGGAGCCAGTGCAATGCCCGCCTCAAGGGCGGCGCGGCCTGATCACAGGGTTTTGCCGAAGACCTCGCCGGCCGGGGCGTAGCCGAGCCGGCGGCACAGGGCGGGCTCCGCCTCGAGGGTGACGCCGCCGGCCCCGGCGGCGCGGGCGCGGCTCTCGGCGAGGGTCACGAGGGCGGCCGCCTCCGCCTCGCCGCCGGCGAGGAGCGCGATCCGACCCCGCAGCCCGTGCAGGAGGTCGGGGGCGAGGGAAAGCTGCGCCGCCCCGACCACCTGGTCGCCCGAGACCGCGACGAAGAGGCTCTGCCCGGTGCGGGCGAGCCCGGCGAAGGCCGCCTCGAAGGCCGGTCCCGCCGCGACGCCGAGGAGGCGGGCCAGCGCCGGGACGTCCCGCGGCTCCGCCTCGCGCACCCCCGCCCCGGCGCCCCGGCCGAGGGTCTTGGCCATGATCCAGAACTCGCGGTCGGCGCCGGTTCCGAAGGGCCGCCGCTCGTCCCCCGCCACCGAAAAGCCCTGCGCCGCGTAGAAGGCGCGGGCGTGCTCGCTCGCCTTCAGCACCCGGACCTCGGCGCGCTTCGCCTGCGTGAACCGGCGCGCCAGGGTCTCGACGAGCCGCGCGCCGATGCCCCGGCGCTGGAAGCCGGGCCGCACGTACATGCCCCAGATGTAGAGGACCCCCTGGCGCAGGGCCCCGACGGAGGCGCCGGCGGGCTCGT
The DNA here is from genome assembly GCA_035540795.1 of Beijerinckiaceae bacterium. Lineage (GTDB taxonomy): Bacteria > Pseudomonadota > Alphaproteobacteria > Rhizobiales > Beijerinckiaceae > JAJKJG01. Next base: position 9,952 of record DATLFZ010000088.1, read on the forward strand.
CGTCGACGCTGGCGAGGAGCACGCAGCCGTTGCCGGTCGGCCACAGCGCGTCGACCCGGACCCCGCCGGCCTCGTCGTAGCCGATCGCCCGCACCCCTTCGGGGCCGAGCAGGCCCTCGTAGGTCGCCCGCCAGGTCTCGTCCCAGATCAGCGCGAGCGCCGGCTTGTCGGCCGGACCGGCCGGCCGGATCCGCACCTCCTCCGCGACCGCCGCCATCAGGCCGCCTTCGCCGCCTTGGGCAGGAGGTCGTCGACGCCCCCGAACCCCGGCAGGGCCTCGATCCGCTTCGTCCAGGCGGCGACGTTCGGGAAGGCGTCGAGGTCGAAGCCGGCCTGCGGGGCGTAGGCGACGACGCCGTAGAGGTCGATGTCGGCGATGGTGGGCCCCTCGCCCACGACGAAGTCGCGCCCGCGCAGATGCCCGTCCAGAACCTTCAGGGCGGCGGTGCCGTCGTTGCGGTACATCTCGACGATCTCGGGCCCGCCCTGGCGGAAGCCGCGGGCGATGCCGCGCAGGCGGAAGATCGGCGGCGCGAGCCGGTCGAAATCCCAAAAGAGCCATTCGCGGATCTGCAGGCGCTCCTCGAGACTGGCGCCGCCGAACTTGCCCGTGGTGTCGGCGAGGTATTCCAGGATCGCCGCCGACTGGCACAGGCGGCGCCCATTGGCGTCGTCGACGAGGAGCGGCACCTGGCCGTAGCGCTGCTGCGCCAGATAGGCGGGCGTCTTGTGCTCGCCCGCGCGCAGGTCGACATGGACGTAGTCGAACGGCTCCCCGGCGAGCGAGAGCATCAGGCCGACCTTGTAGGTCGGCCCGGACAGCCAGGCGCCGTGAAGGGTGTAGCGGGGCATCGACTCTTCCGGATCTGAAGATTCGAGCGACGTTAGCCGAACCGGCCGGGGCGCGGAAGCAGGGCCGCTCAGGCCCGCAGCACCGCGTAGACGTCGCCGGAATTGGCCGCGTGCGGCAGGCCGGCGAGATGGTCCGCCATGGCATCGGCGTCGATCCAGCGGCCGAAGGACAGCGCCTGCGTCTCGCCGAGCGCGAGGTCGAAGCCGTAGGGGCCGAGGGCGGCGAGGCGGGCGAGGCAACGCTGCGCCACGTCCCGGGCGATGGTGGTGAACTCGAAGGAGAGCGCCCGCAGCGGCTGGGACAGGCCCATGAGCACCCGGTCCTCGAAACCCTCCACGTCGACCTTGGCGAAGGCGGGCTCCCCGTGCCGGGCGATCAGGCGATCGAGGGTGAGGCAGGGCACCGCGATCTCTGCGTCCCAAGACTGGCCCTCCCAGCCGCCGGCCCCGTCCGCGGCGGCGACGAAGGCGTCGGACGCGGTGGAGACGGTCGGGTTGGCGCTGTTGATCCGCAGGACCACCTCGCCTTCGGTCGCGCCGGCCGCCGCCTCGATCAGCACCACGTCCGGGTCGCGGCCGTGCAGGAGGCGGATCGCCCGGGCGGGACCCGGCTGGGGCTCGAGGGCGACCACCCGGGCGCCGAGGCGGCGGAAGGAGGCGATGCGGTCGCCCACATGCGCGCCGACGTCGAAGGCGAGGTCGCCTGCCCGCAGGAAGCGCCCGTAGAGGGCGTCCATGGCCCGGTCCCGCGCCGCGTCCCCGTGGTAGATCCGCAGCGAGCGCCCGATGGCCGCGGCGGTGCCCTTCGGGCGGCCTACCACCCGTGCAGGGCCTTCAGCTCGGCCGGCGCCTCGAACTCCTCCGGCACGGCGCAGATCTTGTGGCGGGCGAGGAAGGCGCCGAGCGCCGGCGCCGCCGTCGCCACCGCGAAGGGGAAGGCGACGAGGTAGCCGAGCGTCAGTGGCAGGCTCCAGAGGAGCGTCGCCGGCGACAGGAGCGCCAGCGCCCCGCACACGACGACGCCGAAGACGAAGGGCGGCCACAGGCCCCTGACCGCCGTCGCCCAGGCGATGCCGTGGGCGTCGCGGGCCTGACCGTTCCAAAGCACCGACTTGCCGAAGGGGAGCCCGGCCATGAACACCGCGATCCGAAACGTGGTCGCCGCCCCGAGGAGGAACGAGAACACGATCTCGATCACGGCCCCGGCGAGAAAGCGGGGCGCCCCGCCCCATCGCTTCACGCCGCCCTTCGTCAGGAGGATGTCGGAAAGGCCGGCGAGCTTCGGCGCCAGGAACATCAGCAAAAAAGTGACGTAGAGCGAAATCGCGAGCCCGGCCGGGAAGGCGGCGACGTCGCCGTCGAGCAGCTTCAGCGGCGCGAGCGCGATCATGAGCGTGGTCGCCGGCACGCCGACGAACATCAGGATCGCCCAGGCGAGCTGGAACCGGCTCATCGGCAGGAGGCCGGGCAGGTCCAGGAGCTTGGCGTACTGCATGTTGCCCTGGCACCAGCGCAGATCGCGGTTCGAGAATTCGAACAGGGTGGGCGGGTTCTCCTCCCAGCTGCCGGTCTCGTCGGGCAGGACGCGGACCTCGTAGCCGGCCTTGCGCATCAGCGTCGCCTCGACCTGGTCGTGCGACAGGACGTGGCCGCCGAGGGGCGGGCCGCCGGGCAGCACCGGAAGGTGGCAATGCTCCGCGAAGGGGGCGATGCGCACGAGCGCGTTGTGGCCCCAGAACGGGCCGCAATCGCCGATCCACCAGGCGGAGCCCATCGTGTAGGTGCGCATGCCGTGGCGCATCCCGAACTGGAAGATGCGGGCAAAGGCGCTCTTCGAGGGCGCGCCGACGACGAGGCTCTGGAGGATGCCGAGCCGCGGATGGGCCTGCATCATGCGCACGAGCCGGACGATCTGCGGACCGGCCATCAGGCTGTCCGCGTCGAGGGGTAACATGAGGTCGTAGCCGCGCCCGTGCGTCTCGCAGAAGTCGCGCACGTTGCCGGCCTTGTAGCCGGTGTTCTGGGCGCGGCGCCGGTAGACGATGCGCTCCGGATCCGGGCTCTGCGCCCGCCATTCGGCGACGAGGGCCTCCTCCCGGGCGGCGACCTCGGGGATGGACGTGTCGCTGAGGATGAAATAGCCAAAGCGCTCGCCGAACCCGGTCTCCTCGATGCTGCGCTTCACGACCTTCAGCCGCATGAGCGCCCGCGTCGGATCCTCGTTGCGCAGCGTCATGAGCACGGCGGTGGAGAGCCGCAGGGGCTCGGCCCCGTCCCCGGCGCCCGCGAAGGGCGCGACCTGCCACATCCCGTCCCGCGCCCCGTGCAGGAGCCACAGGCCGACGACCGCGTTCCAGAAGCCGAGCACGGTCCAGGGCGCGGCGATCAGGAAGCAGACGAAGAGGACGACGTCGATCGCCGTCCAGCCGCCGGCGCCGGCGATGGTCGCCATCGCGAAGGCCATGGCGAGGTACGTGGCGAGGTTTGCGCCGAGCATGAACAGGCGCCGCCGGCGCAGCTCGGGCACGGTCTGGATGCCGGCCGGCGTGACGGCGGGCGGCACGAGAGCCGGCGCCAGGCGGACGTGCTCGGTCATGAAAAAGAGTCCCGGAGAGGTACGCCGCTTTGAACAGCAACGAAGCTGAAGCCCGCCTGAACGGGACCGCGCTCTGGTACACGGGCCGCCGGCGGGCGGAACTGCGCACGATGCCGCTGCCGGCGCCGGGCCCCGGCGAGGCGGTCGTGCGCACCCTGTACACGGCGCTGAGCCGCGGCACCGAGCGGCTCGTCTTCGAGGGCCGGGTCTCGGCGATGGAGAGCGCCCGCATGCGCGCGCCGATGCAGGAGGGCGATTTCCCGCATCCGGTGAAGTACGGCTATTGCGCCGTCGGGGTGGTGGAGGACGGGCCGGCGGGCCTCGCGGGCCGCACGGTGTTCGCGCTCCATCCGCACCAGGACCGGTTCGTGGCGCCCGTCGACAGCCTCGTGCCGGTGCCGGAGGGGGTGCCGGCCCGCCGCGCCGTCCTCGCCGCCAACATGGAGACGGCGCTCAACGCCCTGTGGGATTCCGGCGCCGGTCCGGGCGACCGCATCCTCGTGGTGGGGGCGGGCGTCGTCGGCCTCCTCGTCGGCTATCTCGCCGCCCGCCTGCCCGGGGCCGAGGCGACGGTTTCGGACATCGAGCTGTCCCGGGGCGGGACCGCGCACCGGCTCGGCTGCCGCTTCCAAAAACCCCTCGACGCGCCCGTCGACCAGGACGTGGTTTTTCACGCCAGCGCGAGCAGCGCCGGCCTCGCCTGCGCGCTCGCCTGCGCCGGCGACGAGGCGACGATCGTCGAGATGAGCTGGTACGGCGACGCCCCGGTCACCGCTCC